>CAYUIQ010000002.1:0-113580 GCA_964444795.1 uncultured Planctomycetaceae bacterium | reverse complement strand
GCTTACGCTTCGGGTTACCATGACACGTTCGAGTCGGGCCGAATATCCGCCCGGTATACGGAAAAAGCCCGCTCACCGTTGGGCGAGCGGGCTTCTTGTCTGCGTCGATCGGTCGCGAGCAATCCGCACCTATCGCAGGCTCAACGAGGTATCTTCCCCCTTCTTGTGTTTCTCGGCCAATTGGATGGCCGTTTGGGCGATCTGGTAGCCGCCCATCAATTCCATTCGGGTGAAGTAAGGCTCGGTCGTGCCGTTGGCGTGGCGAATCTTCTTGGCGGCCAATTCCTGCCCACTCATGCCGTTATTCAGGTGCCACGCGGCGACCTGGGCCGCTCGTTGGTTGAGCTGCCCGGTACCGATCATCCGGCAAAGCTGGTGGACGGCCGGCTTGTCGCTGTACTCTTCGATGGGCCGGATCACGTAAGGCACTTTGGCGCGGGGCTCTTTCTTGCCGTGATCGAGACAGACCGCGGGTACCTTGAAATGGGCAACCTTCTCGGGAGCCACGTTCCAGCCACCACCACCGCCGCCCATGCCGCCGCCGCCCATGCCGCCGCCGCCCATGCCGCCCATGCCGCCGCCCATGCCTTGATTGCCGCCGCCTTGGTTCATGCCCATGCCGCCGCCACGGTTGTTCATCTGTGCCAAGACGGAGGCGGGTATGCCGGCAAATGCCTCGGGTAGCCGTACGTTGAGCGGTTGGTTCGTCTTATTGGCGATCCGTATGTTGGCCAGCGTCGAGTCCTTGGGGATCAGTTGCACTTCGATCTGACCACTCTCGATGGCCGCGAACATCTCGACCGTCTCGTGGTCGGGATTAAACTCGCCCATCTTCAGGGCACGCTTCTTCTCCGGGCCGGCGGCCAGGACCAGCGACGGAATCAGTACGGCGGCCATCACCAACCCAAGCCGCGGCACCCATCTGTTTCGATTCGACAACGACATTGCTTCGGCTCCTCTTTGTTACCCGCGTTTCCGTGTCCGGAACTCCCCTTGCCAAAAAGGGGGAAGATTACGCCCAATCGGCGCCGGCTGACTACTACTACAACACTACCCATCATAGTCGGATTATTGCAAGAATCCAATCAGGAAACACCGGATGATCGGGGATTACGGGCTGAACCTACACTCATGGGGGGTATTACTGGCGAGATCACCCCGATTCTGGTTCCGTCGGGTGGTCCGGTTCGCGGTGGATTTCGCGCTATCCGGCTTACCCCAGCGACGTGTCACGCCCGGGAGGGATGTATGGTTGACAGGAGCGGAATTGATTCTGTAGGCTACCTACCCTTACTCGCGACAGCAGGTTCTCTTTTGTCAACGGTCGGATTATCGCAGCATGTGTACGATGATCCGAGAGACTGGGTGTTCACGTTTTTCCACACGAGAGGTGAGGGATGTTCATCGTATTCTGGCTTTTGGCTTTTGTGGCCTCGATCACCGCGTTGTATTTCGCCCGGCATTTCTACAAGGAGGTGATGGCCGCCGACGAAGGCAACGAGGAGATGATCGAAATCGCCGAACATGTACGCACGGGTGCCGATGCGTATCTTTGGCAACAGTACAAGGTGGTAGCCATCTTCTTCGTGGTGATCTTCATTCTGCTGGGGATCGCGGCGTATGCACTGGAGGTGCAAAGCCGGTGGGTACCGTTTGCCTTCCTGACCGGCGGATTCTTCTCCGGTTTGGCCGGCTGGTTCGGCATGAAGACGGCCACCTGGGCCAGCAGCCGCACGGCCGCCGGAGCACAAAAGTCACTCAACCAGGGCCTGCAAGTCGCCTTCCGCGCGGGAGCCGTGATGGGTTTGACGGTCGTGGGGCTCGGGCTGCTGGACATCACCGTTTGGTTCGCCATTCTCTACTGGCTCGTGCCGGCGTTGGGATTCGGCGAGATAAGCCTGGTCAGCATCACCGTCACGATGCTCTGCTTCGGCATGGGTGCCAGTAGCCAGGCGCTATTTGCCCGCGTGGGTGGGGGTATCTTCACTAAGGCGGCCGACGTGGGCGCCGATCTGGTGGGTAAAGTCGAGGCGGGGATTCCCGAAGACGACAAGCGCAACCCGGCGACCATCGCCGACAACGTGGGCGACAACGTGGGCGACGTGGCCGGCATGGGCGCCGACCTTTACGAATCGTACTGCGGCTCGATTCTCGCGACCGCAGCTCTGGGCGTGGCCGCCTTTGCCAGCGGCGCGCTGCCCATGATCGAAGGTTCCACTATCGGCGACATGCAGCTTCGTGCCCTCTTCCTGCCGATGGTATTGGCCGGCGTGGGGATCGGGCTGTCGATCCTCGGCATCTACTTCGTTCGCACCGAGGAAAACGCCGATCAGAAGACACTGCTGAAGGCGTTGGCCAAAGGCGTGGATCGCTCCAGTTGGGCAATCGCGGCCGCTGCATTCCTGTTCACCTGGATCCTGCTCGGATCGGAGTACATCACGGTGGCCCTGAGCGTGTGCGTGGGATTGTTAGCCGGGGTGATTATCGGGAAATGGACCGAATACTCGACCAGCGACGAATACGGCCCGACGAAGAAACTGGCCGACCAGGCGCTGACCGGTCCGGCGACCGTCATCATCATCGGTATTGCCGACGGCATGAAGAGCGTTTGGGTGCCCGTCATTACCGTCGGCATCGCCACGCTGGCGGCCTTTGGTTTCGCCGCGCAGGGCCACTTCGGCGACGTGCAGTGGTTCGCCATGGGCCTCTACGGCGTGGGAATCGCCGCGGTCGGCATGCTCAGCACGCTGGGGATCACCCTGGCCACCGACGCTTACGGTCCGATCGCCGACAACGCCGGCGGCAACGCCGAGATGGCCGGCCTGGAGCCGATCGTCCGCGAGCGGACCGACGCACTGGACAGCCTCGGCAACACCACGGCCGCCACGGGCAAGGGATTTGCCATCGGCTCGGCCGCGCTGACCGCCCTGGCGCTGATGGCCGCGTACGTCGAAGAAGTGCGGATGGGATTTGTTCACTGGGGTGACTCGGCCTTGGAAGAGTCGGCCCCCGGCTGGTACAAGCTCAACGATCAGTTCGTTGCCCAGGTGACCGAGGGCGAAGAGAAGAACGAGGTCACTGGCTACCTGCTCATGCCCGGGCAGATCCGCGATGACCGCAATGACGAGGCGGACGACAAGTTCGTCGCGGCCTGGGAAGAGCTTTGCATGCACGACGGGCCGGCCGTGGTGGGTGAATTGATCGGCACCGACGAGAAGAACGAGGAGGTCGCCGTGATCAAGGCCATCGACTCGCAGCCGAAGCTGGTTCCGGTCAAAACGGCTACCATGCTCGACTGGATGACCTACTACACCTGCAATCTGATGAACCCCAAGGTGCTCGTCGGCGTGTTCCTCGGGGCGATGGCCACGTTTGTCTTCTGTGCGATGACAATGAAGGCCGTCGGCCGGGCCGCGTTTGGCATGGTCGAGGAAGTTCGACGCCAGTTCCGCGAGAAGCCGGGCATCATGGACTACTCCGAGAAGCCCGACTACGCCGCCCCGGTGGCCATTAGCACCAAGGCCGCCCAGAAGGAGATGATCATCCCCTCGATCCTCGGTCTGGCTACGCCGGTCGCCGTCGGCCTGCTGTTGGGCGTGGCTGGTGTGATGGGACTGTTGGTCGGTGCCCTGACCTGCGGGTTCTGCCTGGCCGTCTTCATGGCCAACGCCGGCGGCTCCTGGGACAACGCCAAGAAGTACATCGAGGCCGGCGCCCACGGCGGCAAGGGAACCGACGCCCACAAGGCGGCGGTCGTCGGCGACACGGTCGGCGATCCCTTCAAGGACACCAGCGGCCCCAGCCTGAACATCCTCATCAAGCTGATGAGCATGGTCAGCGTCGTCGTGGCCGGACTGATCGTCCGCTACAGCCTCACCGCGATGGGAATCTTCTAGAATTTCCTTTCGCCGGAAAGACCAACCAAGCCCACGGGTTGACGCCCGTGGGCTTTTTTGTTTTAACGTATTGGGAGATATGTACGATGGTCTTCCCGCTCAGAGAACCGCCGCAGGCTTGGCTCTCCAGTGGCGGCGATCTACTCCAACCCCTCCACCGCCGCCAGCACCTTCTCATCGTGGCCGTCGACCTTGACGCTCTTCCAGACCTTGCGAATCACGCCTCCAGCGTCGATCAGGAACGTCGAACGCTGGATGCCCATCGACTTCTTGCCGAAACGGGTCTTCTCGCGCCAGGCGCCGTATTTCTCGGCCACCTTGTGATCCGTGTCGGCCAACAGGGGGAAATTGAGCGAATACTTGTCGCGAAACTTTTGGTGGCTCTCCAGCGTGTCGGTACTCACCCCCAGCACGACGACGCCCAACTTGGCCAGTTCCTTCTTGCGATCGCGAAACGCACAGGCCTCGCGGGTACAGCCGGGCGTGTTGTCGCGGGGATAAAAGTAGAGGACCACGGGCTGGCCCTTCAGGCCGGTCAGTCTCACTTTCGACCCGTCGTCGGCCGTCAAGGTAAACGCCGGGGCCCTCTTGCCCACTTCCAGCCAATCACTCATTTCGCGGTCTCCAGTATTATGGGGGGTTTGAATCGTCGATTGTCAAGAGAATTATACGCCCGGCCCCACTTGAGGGAATTGGCGGTAGCAAACCAACCCGAACCGGGGGGCTCATCGGCGTGTCTTGTTCTCCGCGTCGTCGGGGCACGACACCCCCTTCGCGTTTTCGCGAAATCTATGTAGAATGAACCGTAGTTGTCATCCCGCAGTTCAGGTGGAGAGGTTTTACTGGTGAGCGATAGCACGGTTCACAGCCAGGAGTCCGTCGACGAAAATTCCCAGCAGCCGCTCCGCAATGCCGACAAGGCGCTCCGCCGGGCCGTGGCCGCGGCTCAAACGGCCGAAGACAACCGGGGCCGCGATATCGTGATCCTCGACGTTCGCGAGATGACCACGATCTTCGACTACTTCGTTCTGGCCACCGGCACCAGCCGGCGGCAGTTGCATGCCATGAGCGAAGAGATCGACCACACGCTGGAAGACGACATGAACGATCACCGGATGGGGATCGAGGGCTACCGCGAAAGCCGCTGGATTGTGCTCGACTACGGCGACGTGGTCATCCATCTCTTCGAGCCCGACACCCGCCGCTACTACGCGCTGGAGCAGCTCTGGGACCGGGCCAAACCGGTGCCCTTTCCGTCGCGCGCGGCGCCGGATGCCGAATCGGACGCGCCGGAGCCGCATCCCAGGTAGGGTTGCGTGACATGGGGCTTGGCCCGTTCGCTTCCCGAGGGTATCTTGGATCGGGAATTCGTACCGCTTCGGTGCGGCCCACGGCCGCAACCAAAGTAGCATGGGCCCCTTGGCCCGTGTTCCCCGCCTCTCACGGGCCGGGGGCCCATGCTACAAACATGCGCGCGCCGTGCGCGGATGTCGCAACCAAAGCCCCCTAAACGCCACCGTCCTGCCCATGAGTATCCTGCCCGAGTTGAAGCACCGTTTCCGCATAGCCCTCGCACCGCTGGTCGACGAGCCGGACGAACTGCTGGAGTTGATCCGCCAAAGTGGCGATCCGAAATTCGGCGACTACCAGGCCAATTTCGCCATGCCCCTGGGCAAACGGCTCCGTCGCCCGCCGCGGGAAATCGCTACCGAGATCAGCGAGCGTGTGTCGCTGGACGACTTCTGCGAGCCGGCCGAGGTAGCCGGGCCCGGGTTTATCAACGTCCGGGTCAAGGACGACTGGCTGGTGGAGCGGATCACCGCCGCGGTGAACGATCCGCGGCTGGGTGTGCCCACGGTCGCGCGACCGCGAACCTACGTGATCGACTATTCGGCCCCCAACGTGGCCAAGCCGATGCATGTCGGCCACATCCGCTCCACGGTGATCGGCGATAGCCTCTGCCGCACGTTGCGATTCCTCGGTCACACCGTCGTCAGCGACAACCACATCGGCGACTGGGGCACCCAGTTCGGCATGATCATCTACGGCTATCGCCACTTCGCCGACCAGTCTGCTTACAAGGATAACCCGGTCGAGGAGCTTGCCCGGCTTTATCGACTCGTGCGTCAATTGGTGGATTATCACCAGGGCAAGGCCGCGTTGCCCGGGCTCCGCGAGAAAGTGGCAACCCAGGAAGACGTGCTCCGGGAGCGGACTGACAAAGCGGGCGAGAAACCCGACAAGAAAACCCGCAAGACACTCCGAAAACTCGATAAGGATCTCGGGGACACCCGCGAGAAACTGGCCGAGCTGGAGCAGAAGCTGGCCACTGTCGACGAGAGCCCGACGCTGGCCGAGTTGGCCGCCGAACACACTGAGATCGGTCGGGCCGTTTTGGCCGAGACGGCCAAGTTGCACGCCGGCGATGAAGAAAATCTGCGGCTGTGGAAGGAGTTTTTGCCGTTTTGCGAGAAGGAAATCGAGCAGGTCTACAAGCGGCTCGGCGTAAGCTTCGACCACACGCTCGGCGAGAGTTTTTATCAGGACCAACTGGGCGCCGTGGTCGACGAACTGGTCGACCAGGGAATCGCCGGGGAAAGCGATGGGGCGATCTGTGTCTTCTTCGACGGCCAGGACGTGCCGATGTTGGTGCGCAAGCAGGACGGTGCGTTTCTCTACGCCACGACCGACTTGGCCACGATCCGCTACCGCATGAAGGCGTGGAAGCCCGACGCGATTCTCTACGTGGTCGACTTTCGTCAAGGGCTGCACTTCGAGCATCTCTTCGCCACCGCGGGGCTGATGGGATTGGAGGATGTGGAAATGGTACACGTCCGTTTCGGCACCGTGTTGGGCCAGGACGGGCGGCCGTTCAAAACCCGCGCCGGCGATACGGTCGGACTTGAGGGTCTGCTCGACGAAGCCGAGCGTCGCGTCGCCGAAATCGTGGCGGAGAACGAGGAGAAGAAGAAGCTTCAGGAGACGAAGCTTTCCGAGCAAGAGCGGGAACACGTGGCGAAGGTCGTTGGCATCGCGGCGGTGAAGTACGCCGATCTCTCGCAGAACCGGGAAAGCGATTACGTCTTCAGTTACGACAAGATGGTGGCCACCAAGGGGAACACGGCCACTTACATGCAATACGCCTACGCCCGGGTCAACGGCATCTTCGCCCGGGGCGACGTCGACGTCGAGCAGCTCCGCGAGTCGGGGGCGACCATCTCGCTCGGCGCGCCGGCCGAACGGGCTTTGGCGATGGAACTGCTGCGTTTTGCCGAGGCTCTGGAACTGACCGTTGCCGACTACCGGCCCAACCAGTTGACCGCGTACCTGTTCGATCTGGCCAATTGCTACTCGACGTTTTTCGAGCAATGCCACGTACTGAAAGCCGAAACCGAGGAGCTTCGCCAGAGCCGCCTGCTGCTCTGCGACCTGACCGCACGCACGATTCGCAAGGGGCTCGAACTGCTGGGGATCCAGGTCGTGGAGAAGATGTGAAGATCGTGTAAGGAATAAGTGTCGCATGAAATCAGCGGGTGCCTGGCGGTCGAGGCAATTCCGGCATGATTCCAAAGGGAGGTCGCCGATGCTCACCAATCGCCGTCGCTTTCTCCAACTAACGGCCGGTGCGGGGGCACTTTGCTTGCTGCCCGGCTCGGCATCTTCGCAAGAGCGGTCGGCGGAGATGCTCAACGCGCTGAATCAAGCGGCCGCCGAACCGGTCCTCAAACCCGATGTCCTCCCCGAGCCGATCGTCATCGAGTCGATCGAACTGCTCCGCAAAGGCCGCGAGTATTTCATCCGCGTCCGATCGAAAGACGGGGCGGAAGGTATCTCGCTGACGAATTCCCGGGCGGCCTACTTACAGCCCATCTTGCGTCAACTGGTCGTGCCCTACTTCATCGGCAAGGACGCTCGCGATCTCGATCGGCATCTATTCGAGGTCTATCGCTATCGCAGCAACTACAAGCTGCAAGGGTTGGCCCTGTGGTGTCCGGTGGCCTGGGTCGAGATGGCCCTGTTGGACATGCTGGGGCGAATCGCCGGTAAGTCGCTGGGGGAGCTGCTCGGCGGCGTGGTGCGGCGCGAGGTGCCCTTCTACATCGCCAGCGGGCAACGCGGTACGACCCCCGAGCAGGAAGTCGACTATCTGGCTCGCCTGATCCAGCAGACCGGCGCCCGAGCGGTGAAGTTTCGTGTCGGCGGGCGGATGAGCCGCAACGCCGACTCGCTGCCCGGCCGTACTGAAAAGCTGATCCCCCTTTCCCGAAAAGTGCTGGGCGAGAAGATCGCCATCCACGCCGATTCCAACAGTTCGTACGACCCGCCCAAGGCGATCGAAGTGGGCAAGATGCTCCAGGACATCGGCGCGGTCTGCTTCGAGGAACCGTGCCCCTTCGATCATCTGGAAGACACCAAGCGAGTGGCCGACACGCTGGAGATCCCGGTAGCCGGCGGCGAGCAGGAGTTCAGCCAGCGACGGTTCCGCTGGATGATCCACAATCGGGGCGTCGATATCGTGCAGCCCGACCTGCACTACTACGGCGGTATGATCCGCTCCCGGCGTGTCGCGCGGATGGCGGCGGTTGCCAAGATGCCCACCACGGTCCACATCTCGGGCGGGTTCGGGTTCGTCTACATGCTCCACTTCGCCTCCTGCACGCCCGACGTTGGCCAATTCCAGGAGTACAAGGCGGGCATCGAGCGCTACGGCCAATGGTTCGATCCGCCGCTGTCCGTCCGCGACGGCGCATTGACGGTGCCCACCGGCCCGGGCGTCGGGATCGTCGATCCGAGCGAGATTCTCCAGGGCGCCGAACCGGTCGCGTGAAACCCTCAACCCCCGGCTCTGCCGGGGGGCGGCGAATCCAATCTCTGCAATCTTTCCACGGCGTTGGTTTTGCGGTAGAGTGGTAATCATCAGATTCACGCAGGATTGTGGCGCCAATAGTAACCCGAAGCGTCAGCGAGGCCGTCTCTTCGCTCCTCGCTGACGCGTCGGGTTACTAACGGACAAGCCGCAAGGCCGGTGGGGCAAGACCTTCCCTCGAAATGTGGGCCCAATTCGTGAAACAAATCGTTGCCGTCGTCAAGCCGCATCTGGCGGAAGAAGTGCTCGATGCACTGGCCCATGCGCCGTTGGAGGCGTGCGAGGTGCGCGAGGTGAAAGGTTACGGGCGGCAGAAAAGCTATCTCGACGAGTATCACGGAAGCGAGTACGCGCTGGCCTTCATCCCCAAGGTGGAAATCACCCTCTGGGTCGACGACGCGCGAAGCGAAGAGATTCTACGCACGATCGTCGGCGTGGCGCGAACCGGACGCATCGGCGACGGAAAGATCTTCGTCCTGCCGACGGCGATCAGCGAACCTGCCTCGTAGGATGGGACATGCCGACTACCGTCCGGCTTCCGCATTAAAGATCTCATCAAACCGGCGGCGGACGCGCTGGGTATACTCCCGGTAGTCCGTCAGCAGATCCTGCGGACTTACGGCCCCGACTAGATCTTCCAGCTTGGCCAGTTCGACGGGATCATCCGGTAGCTTCTTGCTGGCCGTGCCGCCGAGCAGGCGCGAACGTCCCTCGATCGTACGCAGAAACACGTACGCTTCGGTGAAGAACTGTTGATCCTCGGCTTCCATGCAGCCGGCCTTGTGCAGGGCGGCCATCGCTTCGGCCGTGTTGGGCTTGCGGAGCCTGGGGTCGGCGGGGCCATGTTTGAGTTGCAGCATTTGGGTCAGGAACTCGATGTCGACGATCCCCCCGGCTCCCCGTTTGAAATCGCCAGGGGACGTTCCTTCCTCTAGTCGCAACCGCATCTGGCGAATCTCGCCGGCGTGTTCGGCTTGCCACGGCTGGCCGAACGCGGCGACGGAAACGACACGTCCTACCGCTTTGGTGGCCCGTGGCGAACCGTAAACGACCCGCGCCTTGCACATCGCCTGCCGTTCCCAGAGTTGGGCTTTCCCCTCGGCGAAGTACCGGGTCAGACTTTTCAGCGAAACGGCCAGCGCACCGCTTCGGCCGGTCGGACGCAGCCGGGCATCGATTTCGTACAAACGGCCGTGATCGGTCAGCCGGCTCATCGATTTGATGATCCGTTGCCCCAATTCGCCGAAGAAGTGCTGGTTGGTGGTCGTCTGTCCGCGGCCCGATCGCGATACGTGGACCGTGCTGCCTTCCGCTTCGTAAAGGAAGATGATATCGAGATCGCTACGATAGCTCATCTCGCGACCGCCGAATTTTCCCATGGCCAGGATGACCATCTCGCAGGGCTTGCCCTTTCGGGGTCCGGAATCGATGCGGGGCTGTCCCAGCTTCTCGACCAGTTTGCGGTAGTGGTCGCCGGCCGCCTCGGTCAGACAGGCTTGGGCCACGTCGGAAAGCGTTCGGGTGGTGGCCAGGATGTTTTCCTTGCCCAGAACATCGCGCACGCCGACGCGCAACTCGTGGTCGTTTTTAAAACTGTGCAGGATGGGATCGAGGTCCTCGGCCCCCCGGCACAATTCGGCCGCCGCGGCCAGTAGATACTCCCGGCTGGGCAACTTGTCGAGCACCAACCCGTCCATCAACCCGTCGATCATGCCCGGGTTGCTGGTCAGAATGCCGCAGAGGTGCGGACTGTAGGCGCATAGCCGAACGTACAATCCCAGCGAAGGCGGGTTGAAACTGAACAGTTCCCAGAGCACGCCCTTTCCGCCCAGCGAGTTGCTCACCTTGTCGAGGTTGACCAGCGTCGAGTCGGGGTCGGGGGTCTCGGCGATCGCCCGCAACAGGGTCGGGGCAATCGAGGCCAGAAAATGCCGGCAGCGCCGCGTCGATAGAAAGCGGATCTTCTCCTCCGCCAGGGCCAT
This sequence comes from uncultured Planctomycetaceae bacterium, assembly GCA_964444795.1. Taxonomy (GTDB): domain Bacteria; phylum Planctomycetota; class Planctomycetia; order Pirellulales; family Thermoguttaceae; genus JABMRP01. The sequence goes on along the minus strand of CAYUIQ010000002.1, from coordinate 102,835 downwards.
CAGGTTTCGATAGGCCAGCATCGGATTGGCAAAGGAGTACTTGCCCAGCACGGCGGCAACGCGTTCATCGGGCGGGTCGGGGTCGAGGATCAGGTCGACCTCGGCTTCGGTCTCTTCGTCGTCGCCGAAGGCATCGTGCAGCAGGTGGTCGAGGATTCGCCGGTTGAGCATCGTATTGCCCTGGTAATCGGCCTGAAACGCTTCCAGGGCCGTCTCTTCCGCCGTGTCGGAGTAGCCCATCCTCAGGGCCAGCTTGCGCAGCTCGTCCCCGCGATGGGGCATCAGGTGCGTTTGCAGGTCGAACATGATCTGCAAGCGGTGCTCGATCTTGCGGAGAAACGTGTAGTTCTTGGCCAGGATCGTCCGTTCCGAGTGGCTCAGACAGCCGACCTCCTCCAGCCGGACGATCGCCTCCATGGTGTTGCCGGTCTGCAACTGGGGCAGATCACCGCCGTTGAGTAATTGGAGAAACTGGATGACGAATTCGACGTCGCGAATCCCGCCGTGCCCGGTCTTCACTTCCCGCTGGTCGGCGCCCGCTCGGCGGGTTCGCCGCTCGATGCGACGTTTCAACGCCCGGATTCCGGTGATGTCGGCCCGATTGAGATAGCGGCGGTAGATCCACGGGCGCAGACGTTCGAGGAATTCGACGCCCAACTCCTGGTCGCCGGCGACCGGCCGGGCCTTGATGTACGCCTGGCGCTCCCAGGTGCGGCCGCGGTTTTCGTAATAATCCTGGGCGCTCTGCACGCTGGGAACCATCGGACCCCGCGCCCCGTCGGGCCGCAGACGCAGATCGACCCGATAGGCCTGCCCGCCGCCGGTCGCCTCGGACAACAGCCGGACGATCTCTCGTCCCAGCCGGTTGAAGAACTCTTCGTTGGCGATCGGCCGACGAGCATCGGTCTGGCCCTGGCCATCGTGGAGGTAGACCAGATCGACGTCGCTGGAGTAGTTCAGTTCCAACCCGCCCAGTTTTCCCATACCCAAGACGACGAATCGGGCAGTTTGGCCGTCGGCCCGCTTTGGTGTACCCCGGTCTTGCCGCAGCTTGCGCCACGCGGCCCAGGTGGCGGCGTCGATCACGGCATCGGCCAGATAGGAGATCTGCTCGGTGACCGTTTGCAGGCTCTGCCGGCGAATAATGTCGCCGTAGGCAATTCGCAAGGTCTCGCGATGTTTGAAACGCCGCAACGCGCCGAGGATGGCCGTGTCGTGCTCCAGGGCCTCGACTTCCGCGATCAGGTCTTCGGCCAGCGCTTGTCGCGAAACGGGTCCCCCTTCGGTCAGCCGCAGCAGATCGAAGGCTTCCGGATCGGTGGTCAGCAACTCGCTGAGGTATTGGCTGGTCGAGAAAATGGGCAGCAGCGTGGCCAAAGCGTCGGGATCGCGCTGAAACAGGGCTCCCGTGGCCAGGGGACTGCGCGTGGAAACGACGAACCGTTCGAGGTTCGACAGCGCCATGTCCGGATCGGCGCAGGCGGGCAGGTGCTCGACAAGTTGGTCGCAGATGACCGCCAGCAAATCAAGCGTCACCCCGGCGCGGGCCAGACGCAGCAGATCGGCGTGAGCCCGGCGCGCATCGATCAACCTCAAGCCGCGCAGCCAAGGTTCCGCCGCCTCGTAGTCGTCCAGATAGTCGCGAATTTCGGCGATGTCCATGTTGGGTAGTATGGCGCACATTCGCGACGGACGCTAGGGTCTGTTACCTACGGCACCGGCCGGAAATCGGGATGGTCGCGGTATTGGATGTTGCGGCGGCCGAAGTACGTGCCGTAGTAGGCCGAGTTGGAGTCGATCCAGGTGACCAGCCGGATAAACTCCTCGCGCGAAATCTCCACCTTCTCGTGACCCTCGCGGAGCAACTTGATCACCGGACTGGCGTGCGACCCGAGCGTGTACGGCGGAATGGGCGCGGCCTCGCCCGTCTTCGGCTGGTTCTCGTGGAAGACCTGCACCAGATTCTTCTTCAGCAGGTTCTCGTACGAGCGGTTGAACAGCGTGGTCAACTCGCCGGTCAGATCGAGATCGCCCTCGGGTTTCTCCGGATTGTGACAATCGACGCAATGCCGGTCGAGGATTGGTTGCACGTCGGTCGCGTAGTGTAGCGCCCGGTCCGGGGTGGCATCGCCCGGCTGGGGTTGGAGCTTTCGCACCGGCGCGCGGAAGGCCGAGGCCGTGCGGTTGGCCGGGGCCCATTGCCGCAGTTCGTGGCAACCGATACACGCCCGCGATTCGCCGGGCAGCAGATTGATGAACGTGCGCATCCGCTGCACTTCCATGTAGTCTTCGTCCAGCGCCTGCAGAAAGACGTTCTTATGCGGCGGGACCTCGAAGTAGGCCGATCCGTCGGGCTCGACCGGTACGATCCCCAGCAGCCGCTTGGCGTGCAGGCTGGCGTTCATGCTCACCACGGCATGTTGCTGATAGGCCGCATCACCACCCCAGAAACGCCGCGCCTTCCACGGTCGGGGTAGAGTTTCCAACACGCGAAGGTACTTGATCGTGCCGCGCGGCACGTCGCCGAGTCCCTCGTACACGTCGCTCATGGCCAGTGTGGCCGGTGCTTCCTCGTTGTGAACCGACGGCACCAGCGGCGGCCGCGGCCGCGATCGTAGCGGAATCGGCTGCCAGCAGGAAATCTCCTCGTCCTGGTGAATCTCCACGCGGTTGCCGAATTCGTCCAACAGGTACAGCCCCCATGCCTTGACGTCGTTGTACGGTTTGTCCGGATTGCAGCCGACCAGGAAGAACTTGTCGGTAAGCGGCTGGGCATCGATGTAGAGCGGGCCGTTGTAGTCGCGCACCCAACGTCCGCCGCGAAGGTGGTTGTAGCCGTGCTCCTGCAGGATGTCGATGTCCGGCGTGATGTAGGTCATCGGCTCCCGGGTGCGAATCGGGCGGCTGATGTCCAGCCGGATCACCGTGCCCACGCCCAGTGGCATGTGCGGGGCGCCGATCACCACGAACTGATCGTTGAACCCGGGAATGGCCCGGCCGTGGAGCATGGTGTCGGGAAAGGTGATGTCGTTGCCGAAAATCTCGACCGAGCCGCTCCCGTCGGGACGCATCGCCCAGAGGCACTTGATCACCACGTCGGCCTTGTCGACGTATTCCCAGCGGGTGTAAAGGATCCGCCCGTCGTTCATCACGCTGGGCGACGCCTCGCTGACGGGGGTCTGCGAAAGCAGCCGCATGTTCCCGCCGTCGGCGTCCATCCGGTACAGCGCCGTGGTGGTGAACAGATCGGGCGCGTCGCAGAGGATCCCCCGTTCGCATCGCGTCGAAATGAAGCAGATCTCGCCGTCGGGCAAATAACAGGGGTGCATGTCGTCGGTGTGATGCTGGTACATCTCGTTGATCTTGTATTTGGCGATTCGGGCCGCTTCGTCGGCCGGCGGAAAGGTGATCTGCCGCAGGCCCTTGCCATCGACGCCCACCTCCCAGATGCGAAACCCCTCGCCGATCTTGGCCTTATGACCGAAGACCACGCGGCGGCCGTCGAACGACAAATCGAAACGGCCAAAGATCCCGCCGGCCAACTCGGGGACCAACTCGGTCACGTCGCCGTCGGCCAGCGACAGCACGCACAAATTGCCGCCGAAGTGCGCGCAGCCGTTGATGAAGTCGGTGTAATAGTGGTTGGCCTGATAGGTGTAGCGCTTCACAAACAGCAGTTTGTCGAAGGAGATCAGCGGATTGGCGATCCATAGCGCCTCGCGACGCAGGGCCTCGACTCGCTCGGTCAGATCCGCGACGTCGGCGTCCGGCGCGTCGGATGCCGTCGGACTTCCCACTTCCCGTTCGAGGGCATCCAGCCGGGTCAAGAACTCGGCGCCCCGTGGATAGTTGGTCCTGTGGGTTGCTTTCAGGTAGACCACGGCGGCTCGCAGGCCATCGAGATGGAACTTCGGCCGCAGGGCCTCTTTCTCGGCTTCGCTGAGCGGAAAGACCGTTCGAGCCGGCACCTTCGCCTCGGAGGAGAAGACCAGGCCCTTGAAGTGCGGCATCATACCCGACGTGGCGATGCGGACCGTGTTGTTGCCCTTGGCAAGATCGAACGGGCCGTAGGTTTTCCAGGTCAGTTGCCCGGGCATAAACCCGCCGGTCGTCTCGCCCAGCACTTCCGCGCCGTGAGCCTGCCCGTTGACGGTCATCCGGCAGGGCCGCCGCTCGCCGGAGCAGTAGAGGAAGTGGACGTAATGCGGCCCGGCCTCGGTCTGAGCCGTCCACTGCATGAACCCGCCGGTGCCCACGCAAAGCGTCAGCCCGCCGAACTGCTCGTATACCGGGGCAATGTTCCGCGACCGATCGGATAGATTACGTGCCAAGATGGGCGTATGTTCCGCCCGGGCAGCCGGAAGAAACGCGGCGGCCGACAGAATCGCGAATAGAGTCCGTCGCATGCCAAACATTCTCCACGGAATGAAAGAGTCGTGATTCTCGCAACGAAGATGAGGCTGCCCCCCTCCTCCGCGAGCTCCGCGCCTCCGCGTGAGCCCCCTTGCCCCTCTATTGCTTCCCCCGCTTACCGCATTTCATGCCCATCTATGTCCGAACACCATGATAACAGACCGTGTCTACCGTTTCATACTGCCGGGAGACCCGCATTCAGGATTCCGCATCGGAGACGGCTCCGGTACAATGCGGGATTCTAGCCATATAACCGCTTGCCACTCACGTATTTCCGAGAAGATAGATAAACCCGGCTAAATGGAGCCCGTTCCAAGTTGCGCCCGCGCGTACCCGGAAACCGCCTGCTTTTTCGACGGAGAAGACATGACCCCGCGAAGAATACTCGTCACCAGTGCCCTGCCGTATGCCAACGGGCACATCCACATCGGCCATCTGGTCGAGTACCTTCAGACGGACATCTGGGTCCGCTTCCAGAAACTCCGTGGGGAGCGCTGCATTTACATGTGTGCCGACGACACGCACGGCACGGCGATCATGATGCGGGCACGCCGCGAAGGCACGACCGAGGAAGATCTCATCGCCCGGATGCAAGAGTCCCATATCAAGGATTTCGCCGGGTTCGATATCGAGTTCGACAACTACGGCAGCACCAACAGCCCGGAGAATCGTAAGCTCTGCGCGGAGATCTGGACGTCGCTGCGCGAGGCGAATCTGGTCAGCGAAGAGGAAGTCACGCAACTTTACGACGTCGAGGCCGAGACGTTCCTGGCCGATCGGTTTGTCAAGGGAACCTGTCCCAAGGACGACTGTGGGGCGACGGAGCAGTATGGCGATAGCTGCGAGGTCTGCGGCACGCATTACAGCCCGACCGACCTGATCGAACCGGTCAGCACGCTCACCGGCACCGCGCCGGAGATCCGCAAGGCCGACCACCTGTTTGTGAACATCGAACGGTTGCACGAGTTTCTCAACGAGTGGACCCAAGGCGGCGAACACCTGCAGAAAGAGATTGCCAACTATCTCAAGGGGCACTTCCTGCACGAGCCGCTACGCGACTGGGATATCTCCCGACCGAAACCTTACTTCGGGTTCGAGATCCCCGATTCGCCGAACAACTGCTGGTACGTCTGGTTCGACGCCCCGATCGGCTACATGGCCTCGACCGTGCAGTGGTGCCAGCGCCACGGCGAAAACTTCGACGACTGGTGGCGCGATGAAAAGACCGAAATCCACCACTTCATCGGCAAGGACATCACTTACTTCCACACGCTCTTCTGGCCGGCCATGCTCAAGACGGCCGGTTTCAATCTTCCGGAAAAGATCCATATCCACGGATTTCTGACCGTCGACGGCCTGAAGATGGCCAAGCGCCGTGGCACCTTCGTCATGGCCTCGACCTATCTGGAGTACCTCAATCCGGCCTACCTGCGCTACTACTACGCGGCAAAGCTCGGGCCCCGGGTCGACGACATCGACATGAACCTCGACGAGTTTGTCACGAAGGTCAACACCGACATCGTGGGCAAGGTGGTCAATTTGGCCAGCCGCACGGCCAAGTTTGTCCAGGGCGATACGCTCTCGGCCGAGTATCCCGAGGATGAAGGCCTGTTTGCCAAGGCGGCCGGAGACGGCCAGGCAATCGCCGAAGCCTACGAAGCATGTGACTACAACCGGGCCATGCGATTGGCGATGGCGGCCACCGATCGGGCCAACGAATACGTCGAACGGATGCAGCCGTGGGTACTCCGTAAGGATCCCGAAAAGGCCGACCGGTTGCGCGACGTCTGCACGGTCGGATTGAATCTCTTTCGACAGATCGCCGTCTATCTGGCGCCCGTGCTGCCGCAAATGGCCCGCCAGACGGGCGAGTTGCTGGGGGATCCGATCCAGCGATGGGAACAATCCCAAACGCCGCTGGTGGGCAGCGCCGTGGCCAAGTTCCAGCACATGACGAAACGGGTCGATCGCAAACAGGTCGACGCGATGATCGAAGCGAGCAAGGAAGCGGCCGCCGCCGACGCGGCTCCTGGCAATGCGGCAAAGTTCGACGACAGCGACGAGCCGCTGAAGGCCGAGCCGCTGGCCGAAGAGATTACCTTCGACGAGTTCATCAAGGTCGATCTCCGCGTCGCCCGCGTGGTCGAAGCGGAAGCTGTGCCCGACGCTCGCAAGCTGGTCAAGCTCACGCTGAGCCTCGGTGGCGAGCATCGCCGGACCGTGTTTGCCGGCATTAAGAGCGCCTACACGCCGGAAGATCTGCTGGGCCGGCTGGTCGTCTGCGCCGCCAATCTGGCCCCGCGGAAGATGAAATTCGGCACCAGCGAGGGGATGGTCGTCGCCTCGGGCCCCGGCGGCAAGGAGATTTTTCTCCTCTCACCCGACGAAGGCGCCCTGCCGGGCCAGCGGGTGCATTGATCTGGCGTAGCTGAATTCGTAAGAATTCGGATCGAGAAGGCCATTACCCCCACACTGGTTGAATTCCTGCAAATTCAGCTACGGATCGACCTCGCTAGAAACTTCCCATTTCCACCGACTCTGGCATACCGTTTGCACCTTACTTAGGGCAGCGTCGCCGGGGAAACGGGAAGAGGCAATCCTCGGCAAGTCCTTGAGAAGAGGACAACCGGCGACGTCTTCGGGGCCGGAAGAGAGAAGAGCAACTGTCAGGGGCCGGCCGAGGAAGAGGCATCTGCGAGGCGTTCGAGAGCGATAGGGAGAGGCCCACAGGGTTGAGGTACTTCGAGGAACAGACGAAGTAGGCACCCCCAACGGGTCGAAAGCTTTAGCTTTCGAGTCTGACATGGCGAGCTGAGGACCGATCGCCCGAACGGTTCTTAGCTCGCCTGTTTTTTTATGCTGTATCGTTTCTGAACATGTGCGGCATAATTAAACACTTCTTGGCCCCTGCTTCGCGGCTCCCCCCAGTGGAAACAGCAGAAATCCACCCCCCAAGTGGAAACAAGACGGATGCTTCACGGGTAGTTCAGCTCGCCAAGAAACCGTTTCTTGTGCGCTGGGGAACAAACCTTGGCCTATTTGCCGTGCGGTGAGGTGCGAAACGGACCCGTCTGGAATACAATGACGAGATTCTCGTGTTCCGCTTGCCCGCCCGCCGTTTTGCCCCTCTGGCCCTTGATCATCCGTGTCTACCACACCTTTGCTTGATACACCCGGGACGCTTCGGCCGATGTTGCGGTTGGCCATGCCCGTGCTCGCCGAGCAAGTGCTGGGGATCATGGTCTGGTTCTCCGACCGCCTGCTTACGGGACACTATCTCGGCCATTCCCACATCGCGGCCATCACGGTGTCGGCCTATGTGGTCTGGCTCATGCACGGCGTGTTCTCCATTCTGGCAGTGGGAGCCACGGCGATGGTCGCCCGGTTTGTCGGTGCCGGCCAGGGCGACATGGCCCGTCGGGTCGTGCATCAAGCGTTTTTCCTCGGCGGACTTCTGGCGGTCGTCACCACGGTCGCCGGGGTGCTGTGGAGCGATCAGCTCATCGCGGCACTGAACTTGTCGGGCGACGCAGCTCCCTTCGCCTCGAAGTATCTCTACCTGATCGTGCCGGTGATCCCGCTGATTATGATCATGGCCGTCGGCATCGCCTGCCTTCGAGGCGCCGGCGACATGGTCTCGGGCCTGGTGGTGATGGGAATCGTCAACGTCGTCAACGTGGTCGTCAGTTGGTCGCTGGTCCTGGGATTTGGCCCGCTGCCTCAACTCGGCTGGACGGGCGTGGCGATCGGCACGGCCTCGGGATTTGCGGTCGGCGGGCTGCTCATCGCGTGGCTGATGCTTCGGGGGCGGTCGGGTCTGTGGATCCGCTGGCGAGGACTTCGCCCCGACGGCGATCTGATTCGGCGACTCCTCTGGATCGGTCTGCCCGGCGGCGCCGATACGCTGTCGATTATCGGCTGCCAGATGTGGTTCTTGTCGGTGATCAACCAACTGGGCGAGTTGGCCACGGCCGCCCACGGCGTGGCGATCACGATCGAATCGCTGGCGTTCTTGCCGGGGGTGGCCTTCCAGATGGCCGCGGCCACGCTGGCCGGCCAGTATTTGGGAGCGTTGGACTATCACAAGGCCAGCCGCAGCGTGTTGATGGCCTTGCTGGTGGGCGGCGGTTTGATGCTTGCCTCGGCGGCGATTATCTACACGCAGGCTTATCCGCTGGCGAGGATCCTGGTCAAGGCCGACAATCTGGACGTCGCCCGGCAGGCGGCCCCCCTATTGCGGATCGTGTCGCTGGGCATCCCGGCGCTGGCGCTGACAATGATCCTCAGCGGCGCGTTGCGCGGGGCGGGCGATACGCGATGGCCGTTGGTCTTCTCGCTGATCGGTTTCCTCGGCGTTCGCATTCCCTGGGCCTATTGGCTGGCCCTGGAGTCGTTCGAGATCCCGCTGATTGGCGTGACCGTCACCGGCTGCGGGCTGGGCGTGGCCGGGGCCTGGTACGCCATGGTCGCCGATCTCTGCCTCCGGGCCGTGCTGATCGTCTACCGGTTCTGGCACGGGGGTTGGCAGCGGATCGAGGTTTGATCCGCCTCGACTCGGGGTTGTGCCGATTGGGAAGGTTGCCCGGTGTGGCCGGGCCTTGAACGGCTACCCCGCCCCAGTTGCGATAAGACCCCGCACTTGGCGTAGAATGTAGTACGCTTTCTGTGGTGCAGGTTGCGGCTCACCCGTGGGGTATCATTAAGGGAGGGGCAGCGCCCGAATTGGCGCGACGGATGGCATGAGCGGTGCCTGGACGCGAACAACTTCGGTGGAACGCGGAACGGGCGCCGAGTATTGAGGGGCAATGGCTATGGTCACCGACAGTCCAAGTGCTTCGTCCACGACATCGTCGGGCGGGTTGGTATCCGTACCGGTGATCGGTTTGCGGGCATCACAGTTGGGTTTTGCGCTCTACATCCGGCGAAACGAGAACGAGGCTCCTCAACTCTACCGCAGCGCGGAATATCCGCTGCGGAAAGCCGATCTCGAAAAGCTGGCCGCACGCGGGATCACGACGCTCTACATCCGCGGCAACGAGCACACCGCCTATCGAAACTACGTTCTCAACGGCCTGGCGCGCGACGACGAACTCACGCCGGCCGAGCGCTATAAGATCCTCCGGGAGATCTATCGCGTGGCCTTCGACGAGGCGTTTCGCGCCGACACGCTGGACCCGATGATCGAGTTCACCAAGGAATTCGGCGGCGCGCTGGCCGACGCCGTCTGCGGCAACGAGATCGTGTTGGGAGATCTCTTCACGCTGATGGAACACGACGCCGGCACCTACACGCACAGCGTCAACGTTGCCACGTATTCGCTAATCCTGGCCAAAGCCTTGGGTATCGGCGACATCTCCCAATTGCAGGCGATCGCCATGGGGGCCGTTTTGCACGACATCGGCAAGCGCGCGATCCAACTGTCCATACTCGCGCATTCCGGGCCACTCAACGCCCAGCAGCAAGAGGAGATCCATCGCCACCCGACGATCGGCTTTCGCGATATTGCCTTGCGGCACGACATTTCTTTCGACTCGCAGATGATGGTCTATCAACATCACGAGCGGATCGACGGCAGCGGATATCCGGTGCGACTGATCGGGGGGGAAATCCACGTCTGGGCCAAAATTTGCGCCGTGGCCGACGTGTTTCACGCACTGACGTCTCATCGCCCGTATCGGGCGGCCCTTTCGGCGAGCAAAGCGTTACAGTTCCTTGATGGACAGGCCGACACCACGTTGGATGGGAGCATGGTACGATGCTGGATTGCGATCATGAACGACTCGCTCGATCCGTAACGGAACGGCTTGAGTGTCGAGTGAGACTCCCGGAGTCGTGGACCGATTTCTTCGACCAAAACGGTTGGTCGGCGAGCGGTGAAGGAGACCGGCGGCAATTCCCGCGTCTGAAGTTTCGCGCGCCGGCCGTGCTCGAGTATTGTCAAACGCTTCCCCACGTGTCGCGAGAGGTGCAGCGGTACGCGGTCTTCTTGAAGGACGTCTCGCGCGGCGGTGTGGCGTTCCTGCATTTCGAACAGATCTTCCCCCTCGAACGGATGCGGTTGATCATGCCCTACGACCAGACGCGCGAACTGGTCGGGCGGACCGACCGGCTCTTCGAAGTCGTCCGCTGCGTCCGGGTTCAAGCCCATTGCTTTGAGGTTGGTGCCCGGCTTATCGAAGACTAGCCCGCAACTTGCGTCTCCGATCACGAATTTTTCCGGGCCGTGCTGGTAGTCTACCGATTCTGGCACGGTGGTTGGAAGCGGATCGAGGTTTGATCCGGGATCTCGGACGCCGCAAGGCACGGCGCTGGCGTCATGGTGGTGGACATCCCCACGCCGGCGTAGTAGAGTGACGGGCGCTGGGCACGTGACCGGCATCCGCACCACCGGGCGACTGGCGTTGCGTTGGGTCTGGTGCGGACACGCGCGGGTTGCTCCACTTTTGGAACAGGGAGATCGCCATGAAAGTCGCCAGTCTGTTGTGTGCCGTTGGGGCCGTGTGTCTGGGGGGGATGCTTTCGACGGCCGAGGCCAAGCTGCCCGGCATCGACAATCCCGGGAAACTCGAAGCCCTGGACTCCGAAGGCAGGTGGAAGGGGATCTGCCCCCTGAAACACACCGACGTGACCGTCGACGTGGCCGGGTTTCTCGCCCGGGTGACCGTTCGCCAGCAGTTTCGCAATCCCTTTGAAGACAAAATCGAGGCCATCTACACCTTCCCCCTGTCGCAAAACGGCGCGGTCGACCGGATGACGATGAAGATCGGCGACCGGCTTATCGAAGGGCAGATCAAAGAGCGCGAAGAGGCGCGGAAAATCTACGAGAAGGCCAAGGCCGAAGGCAAGGTGACCAGCCTGCTCGACCAGGAGCGGCCGAACATCTTCACCCAGGCGGTGGCCAACATCGAGCCGGGCGCCGAGATCGACATCATCATCTCTTACAGCGAGACGCTTGACTGGACCGAGGGCGCGTATCACTTCGATTTTCCCATGGTCGTCGGCCCCCGGTACATTCCCGGTGCCGCATCGGGCCCCCACGGACCGGGTTTTGCCCCGCCCACCGACCGGGTCCCCGACGCGCCGCGGATTACGCCACGGCCCACGCGCCCGCGTACCCGCGCCGGCCACGACATCTCCGTCACCGTGAATCTCAACGCCGGGCTGCCCATCCGGCGGCTCGATTCGAAGCAGCATGAGGTCGTCGTCGAGTACACCAGCGACGACAAGAGCAAGGCGGTGGTAAAACTGGCCGACCGGGCCGCGATCCCCAACAAGGACTTTGTCCTGGAGTACGAGACGGCGGGCGATTCGATCGCCGATGCCGTGCTGACGCACACCGACAAGCGGGGCAATTTCTTCACCCTCGTGCTCCAACCGCCCAAACGGGTCCGCCAGGAGCAGATCGTGCCGAAGGAACTGGTCTTCGTCATCGACAAGAGCGGTTCGATGAGCGGCTTTCCCATCGAAACGGCCAAAGAGGCGATGCGGCTGTGCATCGAGGGGCTGCACCCCCACGACACATTCAACCTGATGACCTTCGCCGGCGGCCTCGGCTTTTGTTTCAACAATCCCGTACCCAACACCCACGAGAACCGCCGCCGGGCCCTGCGATATCTGGCCAGCCTGCGAGGCAGCGGTGGCACGGAGATGATGGAGGCGATCAACGCCTGTCTGGCCGGGCAGGACGACCCCGAGCGGGTACGCGTCGTCTGCTTCATGACCGACGGGTTCGTGGGCAACGACATGGCGATCATCGACGCGGTGAAGAAGAACGCCGGCACGGCTCGGGTGTTCAGCTTCGGAATCGGCAGGTCGGTCAATCGCTACTTACTGGAGGGCATCGCCCGGGCGGGCCGGGGCGAGTCGCGATTCATTCTCGACGAGAAACAGGCGCTGGGTTCGGCCGAACGGTTTTACGAGCGGGTGCGAACGCCCGTGTTGACCGACGTCAAGCTCGATTTCGGCTCGCTGGAAGTCGACGAGATCTACCCGCAAGGAATTCCCGACCTGTTCAGTTCCACTCCGGTGGTGGTCAAGGGCCGCTACACCAAGCCGGGCAAAGGCACCATCACGCTTAGCGGCACGGCCGGCCAGGGGCCTTTCTCGCGGAAAATCGCCGTGGAATTCCCCGCCACCGCGCCCGACAATCGCGACCTGGCGCCGCTCTGGGCTCGGGCGAAGATCGCTCACCTCATGGACCAGGATCTGGCCGGCGCCCAACACGGCGAACCGGATCCGGCGATCAAGGAGGAGATTCTCGGTCTGGGGCTGCGCTACGAATTGCTCACCCAATACACGAGCTTCGTCGCCGTGGAACACAAGCGAATCACCAAGGACGGCGAGATCCGAACCATCGCCGTTCCGGTGGAGATGCCCGCCGGGGTGCGGTACGAGGGCGTGTTCGGCGAGGCGGGGGGGACGATGTTGACGAGCCCATCGTTTCGCGGACATGCCTCCAAGCGGAGTGGCCAGGCGATGCCAGGTTTCGCCAGCGGCGGGATGGGCGGCGGCATGGGCGGTGGCATGGGTCTCAGGATGGGCGGCACGCCCTTGCCAGCCGCACAGGTACCCGCCCCGGCCGAACCACCCAAGCTCACACCCCGGCAGAAACTGGCCCCCGAACTGCGCGACCTGGCCAGGAAGCTCGCCGCCTTGGGTACCTCCAGCATTACCCTGGGCAAGGTGCATGTCCGCCGCGGACTGGTGATGGTCCTGGTCCGCGTGACCGACCTCTCGGCGGCAACCGAGGAGAAACTCGCCAAGGCCGGGCTCCGGTTTACGCGCCGCGTGAAGTCGGCCAACGTGGCCATCGGCGCGATTTCCGTCGGGCAACTCGAAGCCCTGGCCGGGCTGGACGAAGTCCAACGGATCGAACCGGCACCATAGCGTGTGACATCCTATCAATAGGGCACCAGACGACATCGGGGAACGGGAGAATCTGGCGGCTGTAAGGCCCCGGCGACTTTCGATGGCTGCTCCGCAACCCACGTTATGCCAAACTGCCCGATCGTCACGGCACCTCATAGGTCGGGAATGGCCAACTCATGCTGACTATGGTAAAGGGGTTCGTCACGGAGACACCCATGGCGCCGCTGCTCCCTCACCGCTGCCCGCGGCGGCCGAGCGGGCCGCCGCCTGATCGGCGAACTCTTGCGAATCGGGCTACGGAAAAATACCTTCTCAGCCGCCTTTTCCCGGTCGGGGTTTGCTGCCGAGTTCGTGGCGGCGGATCTTGCGGTCCAGGGTGGACCGTTCGATGCCCAGAATGCCGGCCGCCCGGCTCTTGTTCCAGCCGGTGGCCTGCAGGGTGGCGGCGATGTGGTCGCGTTCGACGTCGCCAAGCGAACGGGCGCGATAGGTGTCCGGATGCGGCAGCAGTCCGGTATCGCCGGCCGTCTTCAGGTTCGAGAGCATCAGATCTTCGACGTCGATCTTCCGGTGCCGGGTGAGAACGACTGCTCGTTCGACGACATTCTTCAACTCGCGAACATTTCCCGGCCAGCGATAGCGAGCCAATTGTTCCATCGCGCCGTCGGTAAATCCGTCGATGCGGCGGCCGGTTTCCGCCTTGAATTTCGCCAGGAAATGGTGCGCCAGCTCGGGGATATCCTCGGGCCGTTTGCGCAGCCCGGGCACGACGATCTCCAGGACGTGGAGGCGGAAGTAGAGATCGCGGCGAAAACGTTCCTCGGCCACCTCGCGCTCCAAATCGCGGTTGGTCGCGGCGATCACGCGCACGTCGACCTGCACCGGCTTGCTTCCGCCGACCCGCTCGAACGGATGCCCCTCGAGCACGCGGAGAAACTTCGCCTGAATCCCCGGGCTCATCTCACCGATTTCGTCGAGCATGAGCGTCCCCTGATGGGCGGCCTCGAATTTACCGATCTTCCGGTCGGTCGCCCCGGTAAACGCTCCCCGCTCGTGGCCGAACAATTCGCTGGCCAGCAGATCTTCGGACAACGCCGCGCAATTGAGACAGACGAAGACGTTTCGCCGGCGAGGACTGGAGTAGTGGATGGCCCGAGAGACCAACTCCTTGCCCACGCCGCTTTCGCCGCGGATCAAAACGGTGGCGTTGCTGGGGGCGGCTCGGGCGATGTCCTCGGCGATCTTGGCGACGCAATCGCTCTTGCCCACGATCTCGCTCTCCACGCCCAGCCGCTCGCGCAGTTCAACGTTTTCGGTGCGAATCTGGTGGAGATTCTCGGCCAGTTCCTCCCGGCGGGTGAGATTGACCAGGGCAACGGCCACGGTGTCGGCCACGGCGAGCGTAAATTCGAGGTCGTCGGGGTCGGGTACGTGATCGGCGTCGGTCGAATAGAGATGGACGACTCCGAACGTCTTCGCGCCGCGTCGCACCGGGGCGCAAATCACGCTGGTGGCGTGAATCACGCCCTTGCTGTCCCGGCTCCCCAGGGCGCTGTCGCCCATCACGTTTCGGGCCAAGACCGCCTCTCCCTCGCGCAAGACGGTGGTGGCGAGGAAATTGGAGATGCGATGATACGCCGACCCGGACGTGCTTTGCGAGGCAATGACTTCCAGGGCCGCACCGCGCGCCTCGCCCTGGAGATCCCTGGGCAAGAGCAGCACCGCGCCGGTGTCGGTCGCGGTCCCCTCGAACAGCCCGGCCAGGGCCTGATCGGCCAGCGTTACCGCGTCGGGAACCTTGGCCAACTCGAAGGCCAGGCGGCAGAGCTTCGCCGACGCTCGCCCCGCCTTCGATACGCCGCTCTCTTCCTCGTCGTGCGGCGCAAGGTATTTCGTCTGGCCGCGGCGATGCGTAATCGTCGTCGGCTGATAGGCCGTCAGCACGCTGGAATCATCGTCCGAGGACATGCCGGGAGATTCCTCCGTATCGCTGGACCGGCTGACGATACCGCTGCCCTCGGGAAACGCTTCGGACAACTGATGCACGAAGACCAACTGGGACCGGCCGATGCGAATCGAGTCACCCGGCCGCAACACCCAATCACCCTTGACTGCCTGGCTTCCGACGACCGTCCCGTTCCGGCTTTCCAAATCGCGCAACGTCCACTGCTCTTCGGAGAGGAAAACCTCCGCGTGATTGCGGCTGCACCGCTCGTCCTTGATGACGATGCGGTTGGTCGGAGCACGGCCGATGGTCACCGCCTGGCCCGGGACCAGCCGGAACACGTCGGTCCATTTCGTGCCTTCGCGAATGACCAGATAGGCTAGCTGGGAAATCATCGCTCCGCCGCCCTCGCGCACCAAGTACCTCCGAAAACGCCGCACGCCGTAACGCAACTGACCGCAAGCCAACCTCTACCATATCCGCTTGGCGGGGCCTCCATCAAGGAGTTGTCCCCCAAGAAACCACGTATCGGGGGGGTATTTCAGTAATTCCCACAACCCATCAGCGGGGTATGCCGGGTTTTCCTTGCCATACCAGAGCCTTCGGACTACCCTATAATGAATAGGTGGTTGCCTATTTTGGCACAAATTGTTGTTCGCATTACGTGAAACAAGAGGAGGCCGGGCGAAAGGCCGCCGTTTTCGCGAACTCGCCCATTCTGCGCACACAGGAGAAATCGTCATGCTGTCTCGTTTTCGCGTCACTGCTGGAATCGGACGCCGCGGGCCGGTGGCATTGCTGGCCGTCGTTCTGGTTCTCGCCTGGGGTTCCACGCTGCTGGCCCAGAACAACAACAACGACCTCTTCAGCAATCGGGGCGTCGGGGGCGTGTCCATCGATCCCCAAGGCCTGCTGGACAACGTCGCGCTGGACGATCTGGGCAAACTGGCCCGGTGGAGAATCGGCGAGATGGACGACATGGACGCCAATCTCCAAGGCGCCACCCGGCTCCGCAAGATCTCCCTGCGACGCCTGGAAGCCCAAATCGCCAAACACGGCGGTGACAAGGTGGCCGACCTGCCCGACGAGATTCGCTATCTGGCCGGTTTGCAGGCGATCCACTATGTGTTCGTCTATCCCGAAGAGAACGACATCGTCCTGGTCGGCCCGGCCGAAGGCTGGAAGGTCGACAAGCGGGGTAACGTCGTCGGGCTCTCCACCGGTCGGCCGGTGATGCTGTTGGACGATCTGCTGGTCGCCCTGCGCACCGCCAAAGACGCCGCACGGACCGGTATCAGTTGCTCGATCAATCCCACTCCCGAAGGCCTCAATCAACTGCAGGCACACGCTCGACGTCTGAAGACGATTGGCAATCCCGGCGCCACGGCCGCCGGCATCGAACAGGCGCTCGGGCTTCAGGACATCACCGTCAGCGGCGTGCCCGCGACGACGAATTTCGCTCGCGTGCTGGTTGCCGCCGACTACCGCATGAAGCGGTTGGGCATGAACTTCGAGCTGGCCCCGGTCGCCGGAATGCCCAGCTTCCTGCACATGATGAAGACCTCGCGCACGGGAATGCAGAATATGCTGCCGCGATGGTGGATGGAGCCGAACTACCAGCCGCTGTTGCGCGACGCCGACGGTCTGGCGTGGGAGATTCGTGGCGCGGCCGTGCGAACCGTGACCGAAGAGGATTTCCTCACGGCCAACGGCAATACGCAGCACACGGGCCGGAAGAACCCGGTCGCTCAGCGGTGGGCCGACAACATGACCGACAAGTTCGACGAACTGGCCCGGGCCGAGCCGGTCTTCGGCCAGCTTCGCAACTGCATGGACCTGGCCATCGTTTCGGCCTTGATCGTTCGCCAGAACCTCACCGGCAAGGCCGGCTACAGCATGCCGCTGTTGATGAACGCCGACCAGTTGAAGGTCCTCAAGCTCAACGCGCCGAAGCACGTCGACTCCAAGGCCAGCGTGTTGAAGCGCGGCCGCAACTGGCTGATCAGCGCCTCCGGCGGCGTGTTGATCAACTCCTGGGCCGCGGTCGAGCGGATCGAGCAGAGCACGACGATGGCCCCGGTCCGCACCCAATCGGCTCTGCCCGCCGATAGCAACCAGTGGTGGTGGAACTAGCAGCAACGTCCACCCGTCAAACGCCAACGCCCTCGGGACTTCGGTCTCGGGGGCGTTGGCGATTTCTTGGCTGGTGGGACGACTCGGCTTCAGAAGATGCCCAGTTCGTCACGGGCCTCGTCGGTCATCCGTTGGGGCGTCCACGGGGGCGACATCACCAGTTCCACGTCGACCCGGCCCACGTGCTCGCCAAGATCTTCGACGGCTTCGCGGGCTTCGGCGATTATCCGAGGCGCGACCGGACATGCCGGACTGGTCATCGTCATGGCGATGCGGACGTTCGCCTTGCCGACGGCATTGCTGATTTCGATCTGATAAATCAGCCCCAGATCGACGACGTTGACCATCAGTTCCGGATCACAGACCTGACGCAGCGCGGCCCGGACCGATTCTTCGGTGGCTCGCATGGCGTGGTTTCTCCTCGCAGCCCGCTGAAAAATAGATTGTTTCTGAGTACTAGGGCACCTTGAGCAGCACGTCCTCTCCTTCGACTTTCGTCTCGTACGCGGCCGTGCTTCGTACGGCGGGCATGGTTTGGGCATGGCCGGTGCGCACGTCGAACCGGGCTCCATGCCGCGGGCAGATGATGGAGTACCCCTCGAGTTCGCCTTCACCCAGTGGCCCGTCGTCGTGCGTGCAAACGTCGTCGATGGCGTAGAACTCTCCCTCCAGGTGAAATAGCACGACCGTACGATCCCCAACCTCCAACAGTTTCCTGCCCGGATCGGGAACCTCGGATACCTTGCATACGCGAACAAACTTGGCCATTCGTAGTTACTCTCTGGAAATGGAATCAATCGTATTGCCGAATTCTCCGGCCGATCGCCTCGCCCAGTGCATGACGAACGCTTTCGATGGTGATCCGGTCGAACACCTGCTGGAAGAATCCGGCGACGATCATCCGGATCGCTTCGTTTCGGGTAAGTCCCCGACTTCGGGCGTAAAAGATCTGCTCGTCGTCAACCCGGCCGGTCGTGGCTCCGTGGGAGCAGCGGACGTCGTCGGCTTCGATTTCCAGCCCGGGAATCGAATCGGCTCTCGCCGCGTCGGAGAGCATCAGGTTGTCGTTTCGCTGGTAGCCGTCGGTTTTTTGGGCGTTGGGGTCGACGCGGATCATTCCCCGCCAAACCAGCCGCGAAGAGTCCTGCAGGGCCCCTTTGTAGAGGAAGTCGCTGGCGCAACCGGCGGCCTCGTGATGTTGCAGCGTGTGGTAGGAAAGGTGTTGCTGGTTCTCGGCGAACATGACACCGTTGACTCCGGCGTGTGCCCCCGGACCGACGAGCCCTACGTGCTGGTTCACCTTGGCCAGTTGCGAGCCCAGCGCTCCGATCGTCCATTGCAACTGTCCATCGCGGTCGACCAACGCCTTTTGATGTGCAAAATGCCACGCGCCGCCCCCCCAATTCTGAAGGTCGACGTAACGGAGTCGCGCGCCGGGACCGACCAGCAGTTCGACGGCCCCACAGTGCAAGCCGGGCGATTCCGGATCGGTCGAACCCATCTCGGCCAGAAGCGTGGCCTCGGCCCCTTCCTCCAATACAACCAGCGTGCGTCCCAGATCAACGCCGCGCGGCGACATCGCGCTAAACGCGTGCAGCGGTTGCTCGACCACAACGCCCCGCGGCACATACAGCAGCGTTCCGCCCGACCAACAAGCGGCGTGCAGGGCCGAGAACTTGTCCGCCCCCGAATCGATGGCCCGGCTTAGCAGATGGGGCCGGATGCGATCGGTGTGTTCGGCCAGCAGTTCTTCCAGACTGCCGAAAAGGACGCCTTGGTCGGCCCATGTCTTCTCCAAACGCGATTCCACGGGCCGGCTGTCCAGCGAGACGGTCCGGCCGCCCAGTTCCACGTCGCGCGCCAGCAGTGGCTCGGGCAATACGGGCCGGGTATCGGCGACGGGCCCCGGAGGAGCGAACCGGTCGAAGCGAAAGCGGCGGAGATCCGTTCGCCGCCATTCTTCCATGCTGGAATCCGGTTTCGGCAGACGCTCGAACGTCTCCCACGCCGACCGCCGAAGATCGCTCAGCCACGGCGGTTCGTTTCGCTCGTGGAGAAACGTCTCGAATGTCTCGCGGGTGAAACCCGTCTCGGTGATTGTGCTGCTCATGGCTATCCCACCGATCCTTCCATCTGCAGTTCGATCAGCCGGTTCATTTCCAGGGCGTATTCCATGGGCAGTTCCTTGACCAGCGGTTCGATGAAGCCGTTGACGATCATCGTGGAGGCTTCGGCTTCGGTTAAACCGCGGCTGGTCAGATAAAAGAGCTGCTCCTCGCCGATCCGCGACACACTGGCTTCGTGTCCCACGGTCACGTCCTGCTCCTGGACGTCGATGTAGGGATACGTATCGCTTCGGCTTTGGGGGTCGAGGATCAAAGCATCGCAGACGACACTGGACTTCGACTTCTTCGCTCCCTGGTCGACCTTCACCAGTCCCCGATAACTCGACCGGCCGCCGTTCTTGGAGATCGATTTGGAGATAATGCGGCTGGAGGTATGCGGGGCGCAGTGGACCATTTTGGCGCCGGCGTCCTGGTGTTGACCGGCCGAGGCGAACGCAATCGAGAGGACCTCGCCGCGGGCGCCCGGTTCCATCATATAGACGGCCGGGTACTTCATCGTCAGGCGGCTTCCCAGATTGCCGTCGACCCATTCCATCAATGCGTCCTGATAGGCGACCGCCCGTTTGGTCACCAGATTGTAGATATTGTTGGCCCAGTTCTGGATCGTCGTGTAGCGGAATCGGGCCCCCCGCTTGACGATCACCTCGACGACCGCCGAATGCAGGCTTTCGGTGCTGTACATCGGGGCGGTGCATCCTTCGACGTAATGGGCCTGCGCGCCCTCGTCGAGAATGATCAGCGTCCGCTCGAACTGGCCCATGTTGGCCGCGTTGATGCGGAAATAGGCCTGCAACGGGAAGTCGATCTTCACGCCCGGCGGCACGTAAATGAACGATCCACCCGACCATACGGCCGAGTTCAGGGCCGCGAACTTGTTGTCGCCCGGGGGAATGACCGTGCCAAAATACTCCCGTAACAACTCGGGATGGTCGCGAAGTGCCGAATCGGTATCGGTGAAGATCACGCCCCGCTTGGTCAGATCCTCGCGGAGCGATCCGTAGACCACTTCGCTCTCGTATTGGGCCTTGACGCCGGCCAGGTACTTCTTCTCCGCCTCGGGGATCCCCAGCCTGTCGAAGGTTGTCTTGATTTCCTCGGGCACGTCGTCCCAAGTGCGGCCTTGGCTTTCGGTCGGCTTGAGATAGTAATAGATGTTCTGGAAGTCGATGGCGATGTTGCCGCCCCACTTGGGGGTCGGTTTGGAGTCGAAGATTTCCAGGCTCCGCAACCGAAAATCCCGCATCCAAGGCGGTTCGTTTTTCATCTCGGAGATTTCCGCCACGATTTGCGCGTCGAGCCCTTTACGGGCCTTGAAGACGTACTTCTCCTCGTTGCGGAAATCGTACTTGTTGATCTCGCCGACCGGATCGACCGGCGGAGTGTGCAAATCGGTTGCCATGATGGATATCCGTGGGATATGTGGACGGAGTCTACTCTCCGTTACGCTCCGGCAGACACCTCCGCGTGGGCCTCGCGAATTCGATCGTAGCCGTGCTTGTGCAACTGGGCGGCCAACTCCGACCCGCCGGTCTCGACGATCCGCCCGCCGAGCATGACGTGGGTGAAATCGGGCCGGTTGTGTTCCAGCAATTGTTCGTGGTGCGTGATGATCAGAATGCCCATCTCCCGGCCGCCAATCTGGGCGATGCTTCGGCTGGCCAGACGCACGGCATCGACGTCCAGGCCGCTGTCGGTCTCGTCGAGTACCGCGAATTTGGGGCGCAACATGGCCATTTGCAGGATCTCCGCCCGTTTCATCTCGCCGCCGGAGAACCCCTCGTTGACGTACCGGCGGGCGAATTCCGGATCGACGCGCAACTGCTCCATCTGGCTGCGCAACTCCTTGCGAAACTGGCGCATGGGAATCAGGTCCTCGCCCTCCTTGCGGTCGGGCTTGCGAACGTTCGTCGCCGCATGGCGAAGGAAGTCGGCCATCCGCACGCCGGGGATGGCGATCGGCCGCTGAAAGGCCAGGAAAAGCCCGGCGCGGGCACGCTCGTGTGGATCGAGGTCGACCAGATCGACGTCGTCCAGTTGGATTCGTCCGCCGGTGACTTCGTAGGCCGGATGGCCCATGATCGCGAACCCCAGCGTGCTCTTGCCCGAACCGTTGGGGCCCATCAGGGCGTGAACCTCGCCCCGGGCGATGCGAAGATCGACACCCCGGAGGATAGGCGTGTCGTCGACACTCACGTGCAAGTCGGAAATGGTTAGGGTCTGATTCGTCATGCGTTTTGCCTGTCTGTCCTGAAAAGGGATCATCCCGGTTTCCCACCCTCGTCCGTGCGCGCACCTTCAGCGCAGAAAGCTCATGAGGGAAAAACTCAAGCTTGCCCGTTGAAACAGCGACTACTTGTGTTTCTGGTGCTCGAACAACGGCTTGACTTCTTTGAGGTCGACGTAACCGCTATGGTGCGGCACGGGTAGTTCGTCGGCCACTTTCGTTCCAGCGCGACCCAGCGCAGCCAACCGGCTCGTTCCATCGGCGGCTGGGCGCTTGGTGATACGCTGGCCCTTGACCTTGTCCTGCAACCGCATCACGCCTTCGAGCAAAGCTTCCGGTCGGGGCGGGCACCCGGGGACGTAAATGTCGACGGGAACGACCAAATCGACACCCTTGACCACATGATACCCATACTCAAAATAAGGCCCACCGCCCACCGTGCATGCGCCCATGGCGATGACGAACTTCGGGGCGGGCATCATCTCGTAAAGCCTCCTCACTCGGCTGGCCATCTTAAACGTCACGGTGCCGGCCACGATCATCAAATCCGACTGTCGCGGGCTGGCCCGGAACGCGCCGGCTCCGAACCGGTCCAAATCGTATCGCGGGCTGCCTACCGACATCATCTCGATCGCGCAACACGCCAGGCCAAACGTCATCGGCCAGAGGCTCGACTGCCGGCTCCAGTTGATTGCCTGTTCGACGGTGGTGGTTACGATATTCTCTTCGAACCGACCTTCAATCCATGGTTGTGTCATGCGACGTCCCGTTGGGGCTGGAATTCTGCGACGGTTGCCAAACGTCAGCAATCAGCGTGGCAAACCGTACAGTATATCCGCCGGTCACTCCGTGCGAAACCGGCAAAGGCCGTCCCCATCGAGTCGGCATTCGGTTAGTTGCATGTCTTGTTTCAGTAGCTTCGAGAACAGCTTCTTCTCCAGGGTGCAGATGCTCCTGTCCTGCTCGGCCAGTTGTGGGTATGGGCAATCTACAGCGGTTAGGCAAGGCGACTGGCTGAACTTATCCACTGAAAAGGCTACTTGGCGATCCCCTAGGAGTTTTCGCAACGACTCCATTCTCTGCCGCACACCCTCGCCACGCACCTCACCGGCATATCCCATCGCCAGGGCGTCGGCCACGCGTTCCATCAGTTTGGCTCGCACCTCCTCGTCTTCGATATGGCTGATCTCGCTCCACAGGGCTCGGGCGAGGTCGGAGAAGTTCGATCCGGTCAGCCGGAGCCCCTTGTCCGAGAGTCGGTAGCGGTGCCTGGGACGACCGCGCTGGCCGCGGACGATTTCACGTTCGACCAGACCTCGGCCCATCAATCGGGCTAGTCGCTGGCGAACCGCCGTCGGGGTCACCTCCATCGACCCGGCCAGGCTGGCAATATCCAACGGTCCGCCGTTGCGCAGCAATTCGAGCAGATCGCTGTCCGACGTAGGTGCCACAATGCTCATCGCGAGGCCTCTCCTGACGACTGAGTGTTCGCCCGTTGGTTGACTCAAGGGAATCCTAGGCTGTTATCGCATTTGTGACAAGTGAAACTATCAAAAAGTTTTCCGTTTACCCGAAAATCGCCGCAAACTGTTGACAAATAGGACCTTCTCCGGCTAGAAGGGGGTACTTACCGAAGCAGGGACACATGATTTGACCGTCGCCAGGGCAGTCGGACACTCACATTACCCCCCCCCGAAGAGGCCACTGAACCCCATGACTGGTCGCGATTGTCTCCGCCGTTTCGTCGCATCTCTGGTGGTCACCTGTCTTCTACCCGTGCTGGCGGCTTCGGCCGACGCCTCGGAGAAAGCGCCGGCGGCCAAGACCACGGGCACCGAAGCCGAAAAGGGCGATGCGCAAGCCGCCCCAACCGAGCCAACCGGCTGGGAGGCCGATACCGACGCGTTTTTCAAAGAGTATCTGGTCGACCCCATCGGGGGCGTCCTGTTCTTCGACTTTTGGACCAAGGAGTGGCTGGGAACGAGCGTTCCTTTGGTCGTTCTGTGGCTGTTGGTGGGAGCGTTGTTCTTCACGATCCGCATGGGGTTCATCAACGTCCGCGCATTCTCGCATGGCATCCAGCTTATCCGCGGCAAGTACGACAACCCGGACGAACCAGGCGAAGTATCGCACTTCCAGGCCCTTGCGTCGGCCCTGTCGGCCACCATCGGCTTGGGCAACATCGCCGGCGTGGCAATCGCGGTTGGCGTGGGAGGTCCCGGAGCGATTTTCTGGATGATCGTGGCCGGTTTCCTGGGCATGAGCAGCAAGTTTGCCGAGTGTAGCCTCTCGCAGATGTACCGCAAGGTAGCGCCCGATGGCACGGTCTCCGGCGGTCCGATGCGTTATCTGCACCAGGGACTCAAGGAGATCAAGATCGGCCGGCTGAACTTGGGTATTTTGGGGGCCGTGTTGGCGGTGCTTTTCGCCCTGGTTTGCATGGGTGGATCTTTCGGTGGTGGCTGCGCGTTCCAGGTGAGCCAATCGCAGGGGGCTCTCCGCGAGCAGATGCGTAATGTGTGGGCCGAATTCGACCAGTGCCGCACGATCGTCGACGTTCAGCGAAATCCGGCCCGCACGCGAGACAAGGCGATCAAACAGATCGAAAATGTCCTCAAGCGAAATGAGCTTCACTCCCAGTTGCCGGCTGAAGCGATCGACGCACCCGAAGCCCGCCAATGGCTCGGGGAGGTGTCTCTGGGCCAGCACGACCGCGTTTATGTAGACCAGGGGCTTGCCCTGTTGACACTGGTCGAGACGGATCCGGAAGAGTTGGTTCGCCGGGAGGCGCAATTTGGCGAGCCGGCAAGGTTCCTGGGAAGATACCTCGAGTGGCTGTACGGCGTGACGATGGCCGTTCTCGTCGGTCTGGTGATCATCGGCGGCATTCGCCGGATCGCCGCGACCGCCGAGAAAATCGTTCCTTTGATGTGTGCCGTATACGTCTTGACGGCCTTCTCGATACTTATTGCGAACTACACCAGCATCGGCGCGGCGTGCCAACTGATCTTCACCGAAGCGTTCCGGTGGGAGTCGGCCTACGGAGGTCTGCTGGGAGTTCTTGTGCAGGGAATCCGCCGGGCCGCGTTTTCCAACGAAGCGGGAATCGGTTCGGCGGCCATTGCCCACGCCGCGGCCAAAACGGAAGAACCGGTTCGCGAGGGGATCGTTGCCTCGCTCGGCCCGTTCATCGATACCGTGGTGATCTGCACGATGACCGGCCTGGTGATTGTGATTACCGGAGTCTTCGATAAGACCAACCCTGAATTTACGCAACTGATCCTCGATAAGGACGGCGCGGCGATGACGTCCAAGGCATTTGCCAGCGCCGTATCATGGTTTCCGTGGATTCTCTGCGTGGCTGTGGTTCTTTTCGCCTACTCGACGATGATCTCCTGGTCGTACTATGGTGAACGATGCTGGTCGTACCTGACCGGCGGGCGCGGATCGCTGGCCTACAAGTTGCTGTTCCTGGTTTTCGTTGTTCTCGGGGCCGTCGTCACGGCGGGCAATGTTCTGGAGTTCTCCGACTTAATGATCCTTTCCATGGCCTTCCCCAACATCCTTGGCGTCATGCTCCTCAGCGGCCGGATCCGCCAAGCGTTGGACGTTTACTGGAATCGTTACAAAGCGGGAGAGTTCAAGACACATGAGGGCTGATCCATGACCTGGTTACCACGTCAAAACGTCGTTGTGCCGATCGATTTCTCGGACGATTCGTTCGCCGCGCTGGAAACGGCCCGCGAAATGGTCGCCGAGGCGTCCGATCTGCACGTCATCCACGTGCTGCCCGTGTTGGAACCGGCCGAGCCGGGCATCATCTGGCATACGATCGACGACGACAGCCGCAGCCAACACGCCCAGGACGCCCTGGAGCGGGAACTGAGCAAGCGGTCGGCGGACGGACTGCGGGTCGTCGTGCGGTTCGGCGATCCGGGCCACGAGGTGGTCCAGTACGCCGAGCAGGCCGGCGCCGATCTGGTCGTCCTTTCCTGCAAGGGTCGAAGCGCATTGACCCGGCTGCTGATCGGATCGGTCGCCGAGCGCATCGTCCGTCTGGCCCACTGTCCCGTATTGGTGTTGAAACACTAACCCCATGCTAGTTCTCAGTGCCCAAGACGTGCGGCGTGCCTTGCCGATGGACGCGGCGATCGAGGCGATGAAGCGGGCGTTTGCCGCGTTGTCGGCCGGTCGGGCGGACGTGCCGCTACGGATTCACCTTTCGATTCCGAAGCACGACGGCGTGAGCCTGATCATGCCCTCGCTGGTGGGTGGCGAAGACAAAGACGGCGGCGCGAAGCGTTCGCTGGCGGTGAAAGTTATTTCGCTGTTTCCCGGCAACGCGGATCGCGGTTTGGCGCGAATTCAGGCGGCCGTGTTGGCCATCGACGCCGAGACGGGCCGCCCCGAGGCGCTGTTGGAGGGGGCCGCGCTGACGGCCATTCGCACCGGAGCCGCCTCCGGAGCAGCGACCGATCTGCTGGCCCGGGAGGACGCCCGTACGGCCGCCGTGTTTGGCGCGGGGGTGCAAGCGCGAACGCAGTTGGAGGCCGTTTGCACGGCCCGTTCGATCGACACCGCGTGGGTCTACAGCCCCGTGCCCGGCGAGGGAGAGATCTTCGCCCGGGAGATGGCCGGCGTAGGGCCCATTCCCGCCGATCTCCGGGCGGCTGCCTCTGGGCGCGAAGCGGTCGCCGAGGCGGATATCGTCTGCACGGCCACCGTCTCCGGTACGCCGGTCTTCGACGACGTCGATTTGAAACCGGGCGTTCACGTCAATGCGATCGGCTCCTATCAGGAACACGTCCAGGAGATTCCCTCCGAGACGGTCGCCCGGGCGGTGGTTGTGGTCGACAGTCGCGAGGCGGCCCTTTCCGAGACGGGCGACCTGATCCAGCCGATTCGCCAGGGGCTCTTTACCCCCGAGGGTATTCACGCCGAACTGGGCGAGTTGGTCGCCGGCAAGCGTCCGGGGCGAACGTCGGCCGAGCAATGCACGTTCTTCAAGGCCGTCGGCGTGGCCGTGCAAGATACCGTGGCCGCGCAAGCGGCCCTCCAGCGTGCCCGGCAGTTGAACCTCGGATGCCGGGCGCCCTGGTAGGCACAAACGAGGAGAGTTCGGGCCGATGGGGGAAAAATGAACGGGATGCTGTCCAACTAAACACCAACGACCGCAACACACAGGAGGATCCTGCCATGACCCAGGCCATCGACCGGCGCCGTTTTCTTGCCCTCTCTGCCGGTGGAGCTTTGCTGGCGGCCGGCGGCCGGATGTCGGCGGCCGAGCAGAACGAATCGCCGTCCGATCCGAAGCAAGTCGTCGTCAAAGTTGCCGACGCGGTGGTGCGTGATTTCCCCAAACCGCCGCAATTCAACTGGGGCGAAGGCGTCATGCTGACCGGTATGATGCGGGCGTATCGGCTCACCGGCAAGGGAGCCTACCTGAAGTTCGTCCGCGACTTCGCCGACCATCACCACAAAGCGGGCATCGTACCGACGCTGCGGAAGAGAGGCTACTGCGGCCATTGGGGGCCCGGTTTCCCGATGCTCATGCTCCACGAAGAGACGCGTGACAAGCGCCATCTCGAACTGGCCGAGCAGATCAACGAGTTCATGATGAAGGAAGCCGAGCGGACCAAGGACGGCGGGCTGAGCCACTTCAACGGCAAGCCGCAACTCTGGGTCGACACGCTCGACATGTGCTGCCCGGTCTTCTCGAATCTGGCTCGCATTGCCAAGCGGCCGGAACTACAAGAGGAGGCCGTCCGCCAATTGGAGGTTTTCGCCCGGCATCTGCAAGACCCCAAGACCGGGATGTTCTATCACATGTGGGACGAAGCCACGGACAAGCGAACGCCCGAGTATTGGGGACGCGGCAACGGTTGGGTTGTGATGTCGTATACCGAGACGCTCAAGAACGAGTCACCCGACTCGCCACGTCGTCGCCGGTTGATTGAGCCGTTTACGCGACAACTGGCTAGTATCGTACCGCTGCAAGACCCCCAGAGCGGGCTTTGGCGCACCGTGCTCGACAAACCCGATACGTACCTGGAAGGCTCCTGTTCGGCCATGTTCCTTTACGGCATGGCCGAGTGCCGCGACCTGAAGCTGATCGACGTGCCGTGGGACGATACGATGCGCCGCGCGTGGGCCGGTTTGGCGAAGACCGTGGGCCCCGACGGCCGCGTCGG
The DNA here is from genome assembly GCA_964444795.1 of uncultured Planctomycetaceae bacterium. Lineage (GTDB taxonomy): Bacteria > Planctomycetota > Planctomycetia > Pirellulales > Thermoguttaceae > JABMRP01. The sequence continues at coordinate 74,935 of CAYUIQ010000002.1, read as the reverse complement.
CGGTGTCTCGGCGGGCACGGGTCCCAGCGGCAAAGCCGGCTACGTCGGCCGTAAAGTGGGAACCTATACCTGGGGGACCGGCGCACTGCTGTTGGCCGGTTGTGCCTGGGCGGAGGGTTGAATGACCGGGAGGTGGGTGCCACTGGCGTCTCGCCAGTGCTTCTTGGGCTCGTAGCTTGCACTCTACCGAACCAAGAAAAGCACGATTGGCAATCGACTCCGGGGCGGGGTGAACGTGCCCCTTTGGAATGTGCAAAACACCACGCAGCTTTGAAACGATCGACTCGCAAAATGTTTTATCGGTCGCTTCGGTGTGCAAGCTACGGACAAGGAAGCACTGGCGAGACGCCAGTGGCACCCGAGCGTTTTGAGATCCGTACATGAGGAGATACCATGCTTGCCATCGTCTTGACCTTGTCCACACTTTGCCTCGCGGACGAACCAGCCCCGGATAACGCGCTGGCATGGGTCCGTTTCGAGAAGGCAAAGGACGTCTACGCATCGACGCCGTATCTCTGGTTGGGTCACGGCGACGTTACGCTCTCGATCGACGTGGCGCCGCGGCCGGGACACGTGCTGGAGTTGCTTTGGGGGGCCAAGGGCGACGTCCGGTCGGCCACCGCGAGCATCAACGGCCGCGAGGTGAAGATCCGTGAGGGCGGCTACAGCGGGTTTCGTTGGATTGCCGTGCCGCTACCACCGGGGATCGCCGGCAACGGCTACGCAGTGACGCTCAAACAGACCGGCAGTCCGCAGGCATTTATCGCGGCCGTGCGACTGTCCGGCGGCGACGACCCCGGCTCGATCGATCGAAAGAAGCCGGTACACAAGATCACGTTCCACGCGCCCGTGGCCGAGCCGGTGGCACAAGCGGACGCTTTTGCCGAGATGCGGGCGATCTGGGACCGCGAGCCGCCGGCGCCCGCGGAACCGCCAGCGGTGGGCTCCCAAGAAGCGGCCTTTCGTCGGGCCGAGATCAACTCGCGACAAGCTGCCGAGGCCTTCTTCCGCTGCCGCCGGTTCATCGACGGCTGGCTTGCGCACGCCGACGCCACGACGGGCCTGATTCCGCGAAACCTTAGCCGCAACCGCGACTTCTGGAACGCCAAGGACGCGGCCGCCGACAACTACCCCTTCATGGTCATCACCGCGGCAATGACCGATCGGCCGCTGTTCGAAGGGCGGATGCTCGACATGCTCCGGACCGAAACCCGGCTCACTTGCCGAATCGGCCGAATGCCCGACGACTGGTCGTTTACCAAGCAGGGATTCGTCGACGCCGAGGCGAACCGCGACAAGATCATCTTCGGCAGTTCGGAGTACTGCAAGGACGGCCTGCTGGCGGTGACCGAGTGGCTCGGGCCGTGCCCTTGGACCGATCGGATGCTGGGGATTCTCGACGACCTATGGCAACACGCTCCCGTCGACTCGCGCTGGGGAAGCATCCCCTCGACCAATACGGAAATCAACGGCGAGATGCTACAAGTGCTCTGCCGCGCCTACTGGATGACCGGCGACAAGAAGTACCTCGGGTACGCGTTGCGTATCGGCGATTACTATCTGCTGGGCGATCATCATCCGACGCGCGACGCGGACAGTCTCCGGCTCATCGCACACGGCGGCGAGATTGTCTCCGGATTGTGCGAACTGTACGTGACCGTCCACTTCGCCGACCGGCCGAAGAAGGAGGCCTATCGCGAGCCGCTACACGAAATGCTCGACCGGATCCTCCAGGTCGGAACGAACGAACACGGCATGGTCTACACGTCGATCCATCCCAAAACCGGGGCCCACGACAAGCGGATCTGCGATACCTGGGGCTATACGTACAACGGCTACTACTCGGTCTACCTGGTCGACAAGACCGAGGCCTATCGCCAGGCCGTGCTGCGGGCGCTGGGCAACATGAACGAACATTACCGCGATTACGGCTGGGAAGGCGGTAGCAACGACGGCTATGCCGACTCGATCGAAAGCGCCCTGAACCTCTACAACCGGGAAGCGGTCCCTTCGGTCGCCGAGTGGATCGACCATGAGATCCGCTACATGTTCCGGCGTCAGAAGCCCGACGGAGTGATCGAAGGCTGGCACGGCGACGGCAATTCGGCGCGGACGTGGTTGTTATACGCCCTCTGGAAGACACAGGGGTTGACCGTCCGCCCGTGGCGAGCCGACCTTCGCTTCGGGGCCGTGCGCCACGGCGACGAGCTGTTGATTCACATCGCCGCCGACGACCCGTGGGACGGCCGGGTGATCTTCGACGTCCCGCGGCATCGGGACTATCTGAAGCTGCCGATCGACTACCCACGTTTGAACCAGTTTCCCGAGTGGTTCACGGTCGCGGCGGATAGGCGATATGCCGTGCGGAATTCATCGGAAGAATCGCCCCGCATTTTCACCGGTCGGCAATTGCGCGATGGGCTGCCGGTGAGTGTGAAGGAGGGGGCGGTGGTTCGGGTGGTTGTCGAGCAGCGGGACGGCGGAGGTCTTGAATAGGGTTCTGCCGGAGATTCAGGGGTGAAACGAACGGGCCAGTACGGGTTCCTCTTCTCTGTTCACGCCGAACAGAGAAGAGGGACCCGTACTTGGTTTTTCACCGTCGAAAAGCTCACCACCTCGATCACTGTAAGATCCTTCCAAACAACAACTCAGGACTCCCATAGCCGTAGTCAACCCACGAATTTGGCGAGGAGGCTTGAATAGAAGTGTTGGGCTGCTTGAGTCCCTGGTCCAACAGCAGCTTCATGGCGCGGCCCGAAGTTCAACCACCTTGTCGTCGAGATTCGCCGCTGCGTATTCCAGCGCTTGGCGAATATCTCCGCCGGATCGGACGTGATTCGGTCATTGCCGACACCCCCAATGACCAAGTCGAGTAATCGACGGTCTCTCAATTGTACTCGATTCCTATGGTCCACCTCACCCGACCAGCGTGAGATAGTAGCGGGTGAGATGGAAGAAGACGGGGGCGGCGAAGCAGATCGAGTCGATGCGATCCAGGGCGCCGCCGTGCCCTTCGACCAGGGTGCCGTAATCGCGGACGCCCCGGTCGCGTTTGATGGCCGACATGGTCAGGCTGCCGGCGAACCCCATCAGGGCGATAACCGTCGACATGACGGCGGCCATCCACCATTGCTCAAAAGGCGTCGCCCAGGCCAGCGCGGCGCCGACCAGCGCGGCACTGACCACACCGCCGATCAGCCCCTCCCAGGTCTTCGTCGGCGAAATGGTCGGCACGATCACATGCTTGGTCGGTAGTTTCGACCAGGCAAATTGCAGGACGTCGCTTAGTTGTACGATGACGACGAAGAAGAAGAGGAGTCGCTCGTTGGCGTCCGGGTCGGCGTTCTCCCCGAGGTCCAACGTCAGCAGCGCCGCGGCGTAACTGAAGCAATAGACGCAGATGAGCAAGCCGGCCTGAATCTTGGCCGTCCGCTCGAGAAACCGCTTGTAGTCGCCGGCCATGGCGATCCGCGCGGGGATGAAAAGAAAGGCGTAGACGGGGATCAAGATGCTGTACAGCCCGTACTGTTCCTCCCCCATCCCCACCAACACGTATTGCAGCGGCGTGCAGAGAACAAACACCCAGAACAGCGCCCGATGGTCTCCGGGGCGGGTGGGGGTGAGTGTGATGAACTCGCGCAGGGCCCAAAACGAAATCAGCCCGAACACGACCACCGTGGCCACCTTGCCGACCACAAACGCGCCGGCCACCACCGCGCAAATCAACCACCACGCCCGCACGCGCGATCCGAACGCCTCCAGGGCCGCCGGGTTAAGCCCCAGATCGGTTCGCCGGCGCAAGATCTGCACCGCCGCGGTGGCCGCGGCCAGGAGGATCAACACGGCGCCGACGAGGATGAGAGTTTTCGGCTCCATGGCATCGGATCTCGTTGCGGATTAGGCTTCCTTCAGTCGCTGCACGGCCTGACGTGCCCGGCCGAGAAACTGATTCTTCGGTTCACCCGCCTCCAGCCACAAAGGCGGCCCGAAACTAATGCGGCTGAGCAGGGGTACCGGAAGCACCTCGCCTCGCGGCAAGATGCGGTTCATGTTGTCCAGGTAAACCGGCACGCACTCCAGGTCCGGCCGCTTCTTGCACAGATAATACAAGCCGCTCTTGAACTCGCCCACCTCCGGGCCCATACTCCGGCCGCCCTGGGGAAAAAGGATCAATGAAAAGCGGTCACCCATTTCCCGAATCATCATGTCGATCGGACTGCGATGTACCTTGATTTCCTTGCGGTCGATCAGCAGCGCATTGAACACCCGGCCGCTCAGATAGCGACGAATCAGTCCCGCCGTCCAATAGTCCGCGGCGGCGACCGGGCGGGTCAGCACGCGAATCGCCGGTGGCAAGGCCGACCAGATCACCACCGCGTCGAGATGACTCGTATGGTTGGCGAAGTAGACCCGTTGGCAGGTGTCCGGCTGGCAGTCGATCCAGCGCACACTGGCTCCGCTGAGGAATCGGGCCGTCAGCGCCAGGACGGTCTGGGCAATCCTGTCCGAAATCGTCGGACCGGGTGGATCACCGCTTGGACCATTGCGTGGACCATTGCCTCGGACATTCCTCACAATGCGCCTCGACGCCGATTGACCGTACAACCCACTTGCCTTGTCCCTTTGCCAACCATCTATCCTACCCTGCGGGGGCGGCATGCGGAAGTCCCCAAGAGAAACGCGCGGACCTGGGGAAATCAGGGTACATACAAAGAATGCGTCCGCAACTAAGAAATCTGCGGAAACGGGAACTTCCTGCTCGTTTTCTGTTGTGTTGGAAGGACTTACGGCGTACAATCCGCTAAGGTAATACATTTTATCTTAGGGGGGCCTTGGCCATGTCATGGGGATTCTACGGCCGTACGGAGGAGTTGAGACTGACTGCCGAGATCCTCAGCCGGGATCGCTGGTTCTTCGCCAAAATGACCGGTCGTCGGCGGATCGGGAAGACAACCCTGATCCAGCAGACGCTCCAAAAAACAGCCGCGAGGCCAGTCTTCTATGTCCAAATTCCCGATTCCGGGCCGGCCGGCGTGCTGTCTGCCGTTGCCGACGCGATGGAGAGCTTTCACGTGCCGGCCGACCGGTTCAACCGCCCGGCAACGCTGGCCGAATTCGCGCAACTGATCGGCTCGTTCGCCCGGTCAGGCTACGTGGTGGTGTTGGACGAATTCCAATACTTCAATCGGCGGCTCTTACAACCGTTTTGCTCCTCGTTGCAGGCGGTGGTGGATGTACTCTCCTCTGAAGCGGATCGCGTGCGGGGGGGGCTTATCGTGCTCGGGTCGATCCATACCGAGATGACGGAAATCTTGGAGAATCGTTCTGCCCCGTTGTACAACCGCACGACGGACGAGATCGCCCTTTCGCACTTGGACATTGCCTCGGTCCTGGAAATTCTCCGCGAGCACGCCGACACGTTGCCGAGCCGGTTGATTTTCCTTTGGACCCTTTTTGAAGGCGTGCCGAAGTTCTACCGAGACTGCTATGAACAAGGCGTGCTGGCCAGCGACCGAACGGTCTTGCTTCGACGAACCTTCTTCGAAAGCTCATCGCCGTTACGCACCGAGGCTGACAACTGGTTCCTCAAGGAACTGCACGGTCGCTATGACGTCGTGCTGAAATTCATCGCCCGGCACGGCGGCTGTGCGCACAAGGATCTGGTCGAGAACGTTCGCCAGGTCAGTGGCGACAGTTCGGAGCAAGTTGGCGGCTATCTGAAAGTCCTGTCGGAACGGTATCGGCTGATCGAAAAACGATTGCCGATCTTTGCAAAGCCCAGGGCGCGTCGTAACCGCTATTATCTGGCGGACAATTTCCTTCAAGCATGGCTGGCGGCCATTGCTCGTTCCATCACGGCACTCAATTTCCAACCGGTTGAGGAACTGGTTTCTGCTGCCAACCAGCGGCTATTCGACGTGGAAGGTCGAGCCTTCGAGAAACTTGTGGGCACGCTGTACGAAGAACGCAGCCGGAAGCAGGTAGGCGATTTTGGCTTGACGCATCGGGTCCAAGGTTACTGGGACGGCGGAAACACGGAGATTGATCTGGTGGCGCTTGACGAAACCCATTCCGTCATTCGCTTCGGATCGTGCAAACGATCCGCCGAGAAACTGGCAACCGACGTGCCGGTTTTCGACGGACATGTCGAGCGGTTCTTGGCACAGTTTCCCAAGTATGCCGACTGGACGATCCAGCGGGTATCCTTGGCCCCGCAGATTCCTGACGAGATCCGCGAGCATCTTGAAGCAGACGGACGGATCGCTGAAGACCTGTCCGACTTGACAGCCGACCTATGACCACCTGTGTGAGGCCAGTTCCAAGCCCAGGACTCGCCCCTTTTGTCGGTTTCTTGCCCTTTTGCCACGCGACAAGCCAGCCAGACCACGGTCTGTCGGGGGGCCTTCGCACCGTGACGCCGCCGCCAATCGCGTATGCGGTATTACTCACAACCCACCCCGGGGGTGGGTTTCGCTTTAGGCAAACGGTGTGGTAAACTAAAGGGCGATGGGCGCGTCGGATTAGGCCCCGGCGCGCGGAACAGGGCATCCCTCCTTTCTCGGCAGGACCAGAGAAGCCATGGCAAACGATGCGCGCCGCGCGTTCACGTTGGTCGAGCTGTTGGTCGTCATTGCGATCATCGGCATCCTCATCGGGTTGCTGCTGCCGGCCGTTCAGTCGGTTCGCGAAGTGACCATGGCCGAGATCAAAGACGGGGCCAGCAACACGTACCTGGTCGGTGAGAAGTATCTCAATCCCGACAACTACTTCACCGGCAACGACTACGGTGACGACGAACCGGCCTTGGGAGCCGACGACTATGACCTGTTCTCGTGGACCTGTTACCAGCCAATGCAGGACAGGGCCGGCAGCGCGAATTTCTGGACGTTTGGCAGCGCCCACGCCAACGGGTTTGTCGTTGCCTTCTGCGACGGATCGGTCCGCTCGATGAGCTTCTCGATCGACGCAAACACCCATCGTTACCTCGGCAACCGCCGCGATCAACAGGCAATCGACGCCAGTCAACTGTAACGGCCCGCCGGCCAACTCCGCTTTAGCTCCGGGCAACCCGTGACCGCTTTTCCCCATGGGCCCAATCGCCGATTCCTGCCGCTGACGCTGTTGCTGCTGACAGTTGCCGGGGCCTTTGTCTTTTCGGCCTCGTCGGCCGACGGGCGGACCTGGTCGCTGGTGGGCAACACGCTGCTGCTGTGCGGCGCGACCTGTGCGGTGAGCCTTCCGGTGGGGACAATGCTGGCGGTGGCGATCGTTCGCACCGACATGCCGGGGCGCCGGACGGTCGCGCTGTTGCTGGCCGTGCTGCTGGTGATGCCCCTCTATTTACAGGCGGCTGCGTGGCAGGCGGGATTCGGAACCCAAGGCTGGTGTACCCTGGCGTGGCGCACTCCCGCGTGGATCGACGGTTGGAGCGGGGCGATCTGGGTTCATGCGGCCGCCGCGCTGCCCTGGGTCGTGCTGATCACCGGAGCCGGACTCTGGCTGACCGACCCCGAGCCCGAAGAGCAGGCACTGCTGGACGCCTCCGCCCCACGCGTCTTCGCGCGGGTGACCTTGCCCTCGATGCTCCCGGCGATTGGCTTGGCCGGGCTGTGGGTTGTCGTCACCACGGCCGGCGAAATGACCGTGACCGATCTGTTCGGTGTGCGAACCTACGCCGAGGAGCTTTACACACGGTGGGCCGTCGGCGAAACGGGCGAAGCGGCCGGTATGGGCGGGTTTCCCGGCCTGATCGCGACCGTGGCGCCGCTGGCGGTGGCCGTGGTGCTGTGCCTCGGGGTCATGCAATATCGTCGCCCGGTGGGTGGAAGGCGGCCCTGGTGTTTTCGGTTGGGTCGATACCGCCGCCCGACGGCCATCGCCACCGCGGCCGTGCTGTTGCTGCTGGCCGTGTTGCCGTTGGCCAATCTGCTCTTTAAGGCCGGGGTACTGGTCGAACAGACACCCACCGGCCGCGAGCGAACCTGGTCGGTCGTGAAGTGCCTGGACACCGTCGCATCGAGTCCCTGGCAGTATCGCCGCGAGTTGGGCTGGTCGGCCGCTATCGGCGTGCTGGCCGCCAGCGCGGCGGTTGCATGTGCCGTCCCCTTGGGCTGGCTGGCCCGTCGCGGACGATGGTGGACTGCTCCGGCCGTGCTGACCGCCTCGGTGGCCTTGGCCCTGCCCGGCACGGTCGTCGGTCTGGCGGTGATCCGTCTGCTCAACCGGCCGGATGTTCCGCCCTTGGTATTCCTCTACGACCGTTCGATCCTGGCTCCGTGGATGGCGCTGACGTTTCGGGCGCTGACGGTGGCCGTCTTGATCGTGTGGCACGGACTGCGCAGCGTGGACGACGAACTCCTGCACGCGGCCTCGGTCGACGGGGCCGGTCCGCTGGGCCGGTTGTTCCGTGTTGCCCTGCCCGCGCGGCGGTCCACTCTGATGGTGGCTTGGGCAGCGGCTTTCGTGGTCGCGCTGGGCGATCTGTCGGCCAGCCATTTGACCGTTCCGCCGGGGGTCACCACCGTGGCGATTCGGATATTTCTCCTGCTGCACAGCGGTGTCGAACACGAAGTGGCCGGAATTTGCCTGGTGCTGATCGGACTGCTGGCCATCGGGCCCCTGGCCGTCGTGGTTCTGGGGCAACGCTGGCGAAAATCGGGGCAGCGGCATACCGCCATTGGGTGATAAGCGGTGGAGTGTATAATAGAGGGTACGAGGTCCAACGACTGAACATGGACAGGAAACCACGGAACATGCCACGTCTGATCTTAACGGCCGCCTGCATTCTGATCTGCTGGGGACACCCGGCCGTGTGTCCCGCGCTCGAACGGGTCGCCTTCCAGCGCGACGGAAAGCGGATCGAAATCACCGGCCGGCTGGTCGTGACCGGCGCCGACGGAGGCTTGATGATTCAAGCGGCCGACGGGGTGGCCTGGACCGTACAGCCGGAAGAACTGATTAAGCACACCAGCGACGACGCGCCCTTTGTGCCGATGCCGCGAGCCCAGTTGAAGATGCGGCTGTTGGCCGAACTGCCCGCGGGGTTCGAGGTCCATGAAACGGCCAACTACATGGTCTTCCACAATACGTCGAAGGTTTACGCCGAGTGGTGTGGAGGACTTCTCGAACGGCTCTATCGGGCGTTCAACAACTACTGGACGTTGCGAGGCTTCACGCTGCGGGAACCGGAGTTCCCCCTGGTGGCCGTGGTCTTCGCCAGCCGCCGTTCGTACATCGCCTATTGCACCACCGAGATCGGCGAGACGGCCAAGCAGATCATCGGCTACTACAACCTGAAGACCAATCGGGTGACGACGTACGATCTGACGGTCAACGACACGGTCGGCGGCGCGGTTCGTCGCGGCACGAAGGCCGATCTCATCCGCATGCTGGCTCGTCCCGGCGCCGAGGGGACCATTGCCACGATCGTCCACGAGGCGACGCACCAGATCGCGTTCAACTGCGGGCTGCACGCCCGGCTGAGCGATTGCCCGCATTGGTTCAGCGAGGGGATCGCCATGTACTTCGAGACCCCCGACCTGCGCAGCCGCAAAGGCTGGACGAGCATCGGCAAGATTAACTCGGCCCGGCTGCGTCAGTTCCAAGACTATCTGCGCCGCCGGCCCCCCGGTTCGCTGCAAACCCTTTTGACCGACGACCGTCGCCTGCGCGATCCGAAACAAGGGCCCGACGCCTACGCCGAGGCCTGGGCGCTAACCTTCTTCCTCATTCGCACCAAGCCGAAAGAGTACACGGCCTATCTGAAGACGCTCTCGGAAAAGGTCCCCTTCGTGTGGGACGTCCCCGACGCCCGGCTCGCCGATTTCCGCGCGGCCTTCGGCGGCGATCTCGCAGCGCTGGACGCCCAGTTCGTTCGCTACATGCGCCGATTGCGGCCGTAGGGGGGCGCCCTGTGGGATGCGTGCCACGGGCATCTTCGCCGGCGGAGCGATGGGAAGAAAAGGTGGCGTGCCCCCTCTTCTTCTCCCTTTCCCCAAGAAAAAGTGCGATCCTCACGACCAAGTGGTACAATGAGGGGGTAACGGATTCGTGCTGTCTCGGAGGGTTCTTCATGCCAGACCAACAAGCCAAAAAAGCACTGATCGAGAAGTGGCCCGCGTGAACAGACAAATAGCCGCAATTGGATGGCAACGCATGTTGGCTTCGCGCCCAACCGAAAGGCTCGGGAAAGGAACCCTGCCCGCAGCTAGCGATGCCGGGCTCTAAGAAGCTCTTCACTCGACCCGATGGTATGTGGCTTCTTCTTCACCCGTCAAAGCACCCTGCGGATGTCATCCGCTGCCGCTTCCGAGCATCTTGATAATGTGTTTTGCCAAGTACTCGTTGATTTCCCGATGGCGCGGGATGGGCTGCGAGATGTTTGTCGTAGGATTCTGATACCAGTCGTGCTTCCCACCGTGGCGGATGAGGACGGCGCCCATTTCTTCAATCTTCTTGATTAAAGCGATTCTCTTCACGACAGGTCCAACTCCGCCGCGCGACGAACGCAGGGAATTTGTCCGCCGGTGAGATCCTTGTGGAGGTCGACGAGATGGGCCTTCAGGTCGTCCAGAGTCTTGCCCTGGGTTATGTAATCGGGATACTCCTCAAGATGCCCCAGCCAGGCATCTTCATCTTGCCAAAAGATAAATCTCGCCTTTTCCATTGGAGCGATCCTCCGAGGGATAACGACCCTTCACGCTTCTTTTAGACAGTACGCCTCCGCGGACGTCATGCCCCCACGGACATATTCCGAGCGAACACTTGGTCTACACATATTCTACCCCCTTTCGACGATTACGCAAACCCGTGGCGCACGGTCAGGCTTTCAGTGTTAAGTTTACAGCCACTGGCGGTTCGGAGACAGGTTTTATTGGTTTGGCAACTAACCGGTGCCATCGAGTCGCGCATCCTTAGCTCCCCAACATTTCAGCCGCCGGAGGCGGTTGAGACGCTGGGGAGGGTCACAGGGAGGCGGGGTCACCACGCCCTGTAGTTTCCAAACCAGCAAGCCACCGGGACAAGCCCGGCAGGGAAGAGCGTTTCGCGCGGGCGGGGATGGTACGGCCGTATAGTAGCCATCTCGCTGGCGCGCGCCACAAAACATTCCTCATCGCACCCGGCCGAAGACACCATTCTCCCTTTCTCTGTTCCCTCCGTTTCCTCCTGTTCCGATCTTGGTTTATCCATTCCCACATGGCAGCTCTTTTCCTCCCCTCCTGCGTCGCCCCGCCCAAAACGCTAACCTCCCCGGGCAAGTTCTGATACAATCCCCAACAGTCCTTTCCGCGACGTCCCAGCCGCTCCGCGGCTCAGTTCACCAACCCTGGGGAGATTGTGCCATGCCTCGACGCAGTTGCATGCCGTTGGTGCTCTGGTGGATCCTGCTGGCGGGCGGGGCCGCGGAGACCGCCGAGTGGTTCGTCGCCGTCGAGGGCAAGCCGGACGCCGCCGGCAGCAAGGAGGCCCCGTGGGACCTGGAGTCGGCCCTGTCGGGCGTGCAGAAGGTCTCCCCCGGCGACACGGTCTGGATCGCGGCGGGGACCTACAAGTATCCCGACCGCAAGCTGGGGAGCCCCGGCTACACCGTCAAGCTGGCCGGCGAGAAGGACAAGCCGGTCCACGTCCGCGCGGCGGCGGGGGCGCGGGTGACGATCGACGGCGGGCTTTCGGTGCAACCCCCTTCCGCATGGCTGCGGATCCGCGACCTGGAGATCCTCGTCTCGGAGAACTTCACGATGTCGCGGGAGGTCAAGGAGCCGGGCTCCCATCCCCAGAGCTACAACCGGCCTTGGGGCGGGCTGAACGTCCATGCCGGCCAGGGATGCAAGTACATCAACCTGGTAATCCACGACAACGCCCAGGGAGTGAGCTTCTGGCGAGGGGCCACCGACAGCGGGCTGTACGGCTGCATCATCTATGACAACGGCTGGAAGGCCCCCGACCGCGGACACGGACACGCCGTCTACACGCAAAACCAGGACGGCGTTAAGACGATCGCCGACTGCATCATGACCGGCGGCTACAGCTACACGATGCACGCCTACGGCTCGAAGAACGCCTACGTGGACAACTACCTGATCGAGGGCAACATCGCTTACGATGGGGGCCGGTTTCTGATCGGCGGCGGGCGGCCCAGCCGCGGCATCCGCGTGCTGGAGAACGTCCTCTACCGGGTGCCGATGCAACTGGGCTGGTCGGCCCCGCATAACGAGGACTGCGAGATCCGCGACAACGCGATCATCGGCAGCGAGCTACTCATCAAGGACTTCAAGCAGGTGACCCGGGAGGGCAACCTGGTCTTCGACCGGAACAATCCCCCGCCGCCGACGCTGCAAGTTAAGATCCGCCCCACCCGCTGCGACGACCGGCGGGCCAACGTGGCGGTCTACAACGGCGCCCGGCAGCCAATGATCCTGATGCGGCCCGACGGCTTTCTGGCCCGCGGGGACGAATTCCGGCTGATGGACCCCCGCGACATGTACGGTGAGCCGGTCGTGGCGGGCAGATACCGCGGCGGTGCGATCCGGGTGCCGATGCGCGGGGAGTTCGCGGCGCTGGTGCTGTTGAAGCAGGGCCGCGACGGGCCAGACTGACCTGACCGGAAACGGGGGGGTGCCGGGAAAGAACGGAAGCGCGCTTTCGAGACCGGTGGTCCGGAGCGCAGGCACTTCTCCGACCTGGGGGATGCGACCCTCGGGCATGGACGGTCTTTGGAAACGTGGCCTGAACCCGTTCACCCCACGTCGCCCAACTCCAATACCTTCCCGTAACGCAACAACACGCGCTGGCGGAGCTTGGCGTGCTCCGGGCGGGAGAGGCCCGGGTCGGCGGAGACCATGTCGGCGGCGTCGCGGCGGGCTTCTTCGAGCAGCTCCGTGTCGCGAGTCAGATCGGCGATGAGAAACGGCGGCAGGCCGTGCTGGCGGGTGCCGAAGAGTTCGCCCGGACCGCGGAGCTTGAAGTCGGTCTCGGCCAGAGCGAAACCGTCGGTCGTCTTGACGAACGCCTTGAGCCGCTCGGTGGAGTCGTCGGTCCGCGGATCGGCGAACACGGTACAGTAGCCGGGGAAACGGCCGCGGCTGATCCGCCCGCGAAGTTGGTGCAATTGGGCCAGACCGAAGCGCTCGGCCGCCTCGATGGTCATCAGCGTGGCGTTAGGGACGTCGACCCCCACCTCGACAACCGACGTGGCGACCAGCACCTGGATCTCGCCGGAGCGGAAGTCGGTCATCACGGCGTCCTTCTCGTCGACGCTCATCCGGCCGTGGATCAGGCCCAAGCGAAAGGCCTCCAACGGGCCGTTGGCCAACTCCTCGTAGGTCTCGTCGATACTGGCCCCTTCGAGATGCTCCGACTCCTCGACCAGCGGCACCACGACGTACGCCTGACGGCCCTCGCGAAGTTTCTTGCGGAAGAACTCCCACCAGCGCGGACGGTCCGACTCGGGAGCGTGATAGGTGTGGATTTTCTGCCGGCCCGGCGGGCTGTCGGAAAGCGTCGACACATCGAGATCGCCGAACAGGGTCATCGTCACGGTGCGCGGGATGGGCGTGGCGGTCATCACCAGGTAATGGGGCACCGCGCGGTCGGAAATATCGCCGCCGGCCCCCTTTAGTACGGCCCGTTGCCGCACGCCGAACTTGTGCTGCTCGTCGATCACCACCAGAGCCGGGCGGCCAAACTCGACGTCGTCCTGGATGATCGCCTGCGTGCCGACGACCAGATCGACGTCGCCGCCGCGGATCTGCTCCAAAAGCTCGGCCCGCTGCCGCGCCGGGATACCGCCCACCAAACGCCCCAGCCGCACGTGGCCGCGGTCCAACAGCCGCTGGAGCGTTAGCGCGTGTTGCCGCGCGAGCACCTCGGTCGGGGCCATCATCACGGCCTGATATCCGTGGGCGACCGCCAGCAGCATGGCATAGACGGCCACCACCGTCTTGCCGCTGCCCACGTCGCCCTGCAACAACCGGTTCATCGGTGTCGACTGGGCCATGTCGGCGGCGATCCGGTCGATCGCCTCGCGCTGGCCGGGGGTCAACTCGAAGGGAAACAGGCGGCAAATCCGAGCGTCGATCTTGGCGTCGACCGGCAGCGGCGGCGCCTCCAGTTGCGACCGCTGTTGGTGGCGCTTCACCGCGAGCCCCAGTTGCAGGAGGAACAACTCCTGGTAAATCAACCGCCGCCGGGCTTGCCGCAGGCTTTCCCAGTCGGCCGGATTGTGGAGCTGCTCCAGCGCGGTGTGCAGCGGCTGGAGGTTGTGTGCATCGAGGAACGGCTGGGGGAAGATCTCTTCGAGATGTTGCGTATACTTCTCGACGGCCCCGCGCACCAGCCGCCGCATTTGCGGCTGCTTCAGACCCTCGGTCAACGGATAGACGGGCAGCAGTTGGCCGCCCGTCTGTTCCTCTTTGCCGGTCAGGTTGACGACCCGCGGATGCACCATCTCCCACATCAACCCGCTGAGCTTCGGCTTGCCCGAGAGCATCACCTCCTGCCCGCGGGTGAACTGCTCGCGCATGAACGGCTGATTGAACCAAACGCCTCGCATGTATCCGTCAGCGCTGCGGATCAACACGCCCAAGATGGAACGTCCGGCGGCCGTAGCCCGTAGCTCGAACTCCTCGACCGTACCGCGCACACTCTGCAACGTTCCCTCCTCCAAATCGGCCACGTCGCGCAGATCGGAGAAATCCTGCCACTGTCGGGGAAAGCAGAAGAGCAGATCGCGGGCCGTGTGCAACTCAAGCCGGGTCAGCAGTTCGGCCCGGTCGGGTCCCACGCCCTTGAGAAATTGCACCGGTGTGGCGAGTTCCTCGGCGGCGTTCTGTTGGGGCGCGTTCATCCCGGTCATTGTACCGCGGGAGTGGCTCCAGGGGACCCCGAGGCCGGATACGCGGCCCCTTTTTCGATGCCCGCCTCTTTCCTTGGTCCACGCTACCGATACTTTTGATAGGCGGCCACGGCCAGCTTGTCGCAGCGTTCGTTTTCGGGGTGGCCCTGATGACCGCGGACGAAGGTGAACGTGAGCGTGTGCTTCGTGACCAGAACGTCGAGTTCGCGCCAGAGGTCTTCGTTCTTGACGGGGCTCGATTTCGATCCGCGTCCGCGGCGCCAGCCGTTGGCTTTCCACTTGGGCATCCAGTCGGTGAGCCCCTTGCCCACGTAGATGCTGTCGGAGACCAATTCCACGCGAACCGGTCGCTTCAACTGTTCCAGCCCGCGGAGCACGGCGGTCAGCTCCATGCGGTTGTTGGTCGTCTCGCGCTCGCCGCCGGAGCGCTCGAGTTCTTTGCCCGTGGCCAGATGGCGCAGGACATAGGCCCATCCGCCGGGTCCAGGGTTGCCGCTGCAGCCGCCGTCGGTGAAAAGTTGCACCTCGGGGGGATGATCGTCGTTGATGGGGGGCATGGGATGCGTGTCGTGGGTTGCCGTTCCGGGAATCCAACCCCTAATGTAACGGAAAACGGCTCCCGGCGAAATCGGACTTTCCGTCCCAGGTCCCGGCGAACCCCCGCCTTACCCCTCTTGTCAATACAGTGTCGCCGGGCCAAAATAGAGTGTTTGGCTCGGCCCATCCCGAGCGCGAGCGATCGATTCCCGACATCGGAGAAGTTCTCATGCCCAATTGCGTTTTGGCCTATTCGGGTGGCCTGGATACGTCGGTGATCCTCGGCTGGCTACAAGACCAGGGGTACGACGTCCACGCGGTCTACGTCGATCTGGGCCAGCCTTGCGAAGATCCCGAGGCGATGCTCGACAAGGCGCGGAACATCGGCGCCAAGTCGGCCCGCATCCTCGATCTCCAGGAGGAACTCTGCCGCGACTTCGCCTTTCCGGTGCTCCAGTGGCAGGCCAAATACGAGGGCATTTATCTGCTGGGAACCTCGATCGCCCGGCCGCTGATCTCCAAGGGCTGTCTGCAAGTGGCCCGGGAGGTGGGGGCCGATGCTTACGCCCACGGCGCCACGGGCAAGGGCAACGACCAGTGCCGCTTCCAACTGGCGGCCGAAGCGCTGGACCCGGACGTTGAAGTCATCGCCCCGTGGCGGATCGAGAAGTTTCGCCAGGCGTTTCCCGGCCGCAGCGAGATGATCGACTATTGCCAACAACACAATATCCCGGTGAAGGTGTCGGCCGCCAAGCCGTACAGTTCCGACGAAAACTGCCTGCACATCAGCTACGAGGCGGGCCAACTTGAGGACCTGATGGTCAACGGCGTCGAACTGGTCGACTTCGGCATGGGTGTCTCGCCGCAAGAGGCACCCGACGAAGTGGAACACCTGACCGTCGGATTCGAGTCGGGGGTGCCTACCGCCGTCAACGGTAAGAAGCTCTCGGCCTTCGAGGTCGTCAAGACGCTCAACGCAATCGGCGGCCGCAACGGTATCGGGCGGATCGACATGGTCGAGAACCGGTTCGTCGGCATGAAAAGCCGCGGCGTGTACGAAGCACCCGGCATGACGATCCTTTACGACGCCCATCGCGTGGTCGAGCAGTTGACCCTCGATCGCGACCTGACGCATCTGCGCGATCGGCTGGCGGCCGAAGTGGCCGAGATGGTCTACTACGGCTACTGGTACCACGCCAAGTTCGACGCCCTGCTGGCTTTCATCCGCCGTGCCCAAGAGCCGGTCACCGGTGACGTGAGCTTGCAGCTCTACAAGGGCAACATCGCAGTCGACGGCCGTAGCAGCCCCAACAGTCTTTACGACGAGGGCATCGCCACAATGGAAGGCGGCGGCGACTACAACCAGACCGACGCCGAAGGGTTCTTGCGCATCCAGGGATTGCCCGGCCGCGTACAATCGCGGATCCATCGCCGCGAGTATTGAAGTAGCAGGCCACTCCGGGTGCCTGGGGTCGAGTTGCGAGGAACGAGCGACGAGCCCCCAGTTGGACACGATCTGGGGGCTCCCTGCTCGTTCCTCGCAGTCCGACCCCAGGCACCCCCGAATGTGGATAATTCTCACTTCTCAATCCGAATCCGGTTGCCTGCCTTGCTCACGCGGATTCCTCCGAGCGTGACCAATCCCCAGCGGTCGGCGGTGGCCTCGCCCGATTCCAGCGGCTTGCTCCCCCTGCCAGCCGTGTTGGACCAGTGGATTTTTTGGCCCGGCGTGAGCTTGAACTGCTGACACCGGCGCGGGGTGAGATCGACCTGGCATTCGTCGCGGGGCGCCTTTTCGATGAGCCGCACGGTCATCTCCCAGCGGTCGGCTCGGTCGACGATGTCCTCGGTATCCCAGGCCAGGTAGAGGTTTACCTGGCCTTCGGAGTCGCCGTCGCTCGGATCGCCTTTGCCCGGGTCGTCGTCGAGAGTGCAGCCGGCAAAGGCGGGCAGCGTTTGGTCGATGCGAACGTCGATTGGCAAGACGCGCTCGCCCAGCGAAACGGGCATCCGGGCTCGTTGACCGTGACCCGACTGTCCCCAGACGAACACGTGCGGGCGGTGGGTCTCTTGCAGGGCGCGATAGAAATCGACCGCCTGCGGCCAACCAATGGCCCCGTCATTCTTGCCGTTGGAAAAGGTGATCAGGCCGATCTCCGCCCGCCGGTGGGCGCGGAGATAATGGGCGTCGTTGTAGTGATCCCAAACCGACGTGCCGTCCTCGAATTTCACGCCCCATGCTTCCTTGCCGTAGACCCCTTCGTAGGACCCTTTGAAATGGGGCGATTGGGCCGGGTTGTGGATGCCGACCCAAGAGACCGACCAGGCGATGCGGTCGGGAAATCGAATCGCCAGCATCGGCGACCCGGAACCGCCCATCGAGCTGCCGGCCACGTGGGTTCGGGCCGGATCGATGTCCCATCGGGTGGCCATCCAATCGAGAAAGGCCAACATGCGGCGCTGCGAGTACGGCCGCACGACGCCTCGCCGCCACAGCTCTTGCTCCCGGGGCCCTTTGCCGTAGAGTTCGTGATAGCCGGTCCACCAGTCGTAGGGGATCTGGTTCGAGGCCAACAGCAGATGCCCCTTCTCGGCGTTGTACCACCAGCCATAGCCGCCGTTGAGGCTGCCGCCCCAGCAGTGCAAGTGGATGCCCACCGGCGCCGGTTTGGCAAGCTCGGGCGGTACGGCCACGACGTAGTCAAACGGCTTGCCCGAGACGTTGCACCTCGGCGGCGATTCCCAGCGGACGAAGTAGTGCAGCGTCGGACCGCTGACGTACTGGAACCGTTCGGGTTTCTCGATCCGCTGCAAGACGGGAGCGCCCGGGCCGACCGTTTCTTCGGTCGGCTTGGACAACGCGTTCGGCGGGCCGACCGCCGTGTTCTCGGTGCCGTCGATCGAGACGGTCACCGCGTAGTAGGCGCGGCCCGGTTTTTCGGGATTGTGGGCATGGATACCGGTCCCCGGCGCCACGGGAGGCCGGCCGTCGTCGACCACGTAGCGCAACGCCGGATCTTCCGGTTTGGCATGCGCACCGTAGTAATTGGCATTCCAACAAGAGAGCGGGCGGACCTCGGCGATCGGCCGAAGGTCGTCCAGTGAGGTGATCGGACGGTCGCTACGGTAGATCCGATAGCGGACCTTCTTCGCATTGCCCGACTCTTTCCGCACTTTCCGCAGTTCGCCCACCGAGATCGCATCCGACGTAATCGGCGGATCAACTTCCCGCCAGGTCAGCAACGTCTGCCCCGCTCGATGGCGGGAGGTAAGTTGTGCGACCTGCGATTCGTCCGCGCGGACGCCAACACAAGTCGACGACACGGCCAGCACGAGCGTGGTGATGACACGAATTCCGGCGTTCATAGTTCGTCTCCCACAAGGGCCGGGGTGAGGGCCTTCCGTACAGTAGCCCGGCAAAACCGTTCCCGTTGCAGGCGATGGAGCTAACAACCTGTCACGCCGATGACGAGATACGGCGGCGATCGTGTTAGCCCGGTCGCCTCCGACCGGAAACCTGGTACGATGGCGGACGGCACACGGCGTGTGCCTGCTACTTACCGCTTCTTCCAATCGATCCCCGCCAGCCCCGCCAGGGCGAGTTCCAAAGCGTGGGTGCCGTCGCGGCCGTGGCCTTGGGACGCCAGGGCCAGGTAGAGTTGATGGGCAAGAGCCAGACCGGGCATCGAAAGACCCATCCGACGCGATTCCTCCAAGGCGATGCCCATGTCCTTGATGAAGTGTTCGACGAAAAAACCGGGGTCGAAGTTGTTGGCAATGATCCGGGGCCCCAGGTTCGACAACGACCAGCTTCCCGCGGCGCCGGAGGCGACCGACTGCATCACCGTCTCCAGATCGAGCCCGGCCTTGTGCCCGTAGAGCAGCGCTTCGCAGACGCCGATCATGTTGGTGGCGATGAGCACCTGGTTGACCATTTTGGTGTGTTGCCCCGCGCCGGGACCGCCCTGATGGACGATCGTCTTGCCCATCGCTTGCCAACACGGGTCCAGTGCGCCAACGACCGCTGCGTCGCCGCCGATCATGATCGACAACCGGGCCTCGCGGGCGCCGACGTCGCCGCCGGAGACGGGCGCATCGACGCTGTATGCGCCAATCGCACCGGCCGCTTCGGCGATTTCCACGGCCAGCGACGGTTCGCTGGTCGTCATGTCGACGAGGATGTTGCCCGCCGCGCAACCGGCCAGTACGCCGTCGTCGCCCAGCACGACGCTTCGCACGTCGGCCGGGTAGCCGACGATGGTAAAGACGACATCCGAAGCTTCGGCCACGGCTCGGGGACTTTCGGCCCATTGAACGCCTCGGTCCAACAGCGGCTGGGCCTTCTCGGCGGTGCGGTTGAAGACGGTGGCGGAGAATCCGGCCCCCAGCAGATGCCCACACATGCTGGAGCCCATCACGCCGGTTCCGATCCAGCCGATGCGTGTTTCACCCGGGACGGCGATCCTTACATCCATGCGTTTGCTTTCTTGCGTTGCGCTACCAGCGATTTTCGGGGCGCTGCATGATTTCGTGGAGAATGATGGCCTGGCGGAGGCGAGCCCGGCTACCCAGCAAGGCCGACAGGCCGGCGGCCGCGGCGGGGGGCACCTCGCTCAAGACGGCCGCCTCGCCGGTCTCCACCGCGTTCACGCCACCCGACCCGACATCCAATGCGCCGAGTTGGTGATCGAATTTGTCGTGCAGGCGCTCTTCGAGCCGCTCGTCGGACTGGCCGACTTGGGCGCCAAGTTGGGCGGACCTGCTGGAAAACTGCGATTCATCCAGATCGGTGCGGACTGGATCGGCCACGTGCGAGCGCACGTGCTCGGAAACGCTCTCCTGCCGATCCATGAGGACCAACTCCGCTTCGGGGGGTTGCGGCGCGGGCTGAGGGCGCGGAGGGCGGCGCGGGGGGCCAGCGGCACGCTGTCCAGACGCCTTGCGAAGAAACTCCCCGATCTCGTCGCCCAACGGGTCGCCCTGTCCGGCCCCTGGGCCGGGCGGTTTGGGTTGCCCGGCGCGCATGTTGGGGGGAACGGGTCGCCGCGGCCGGGCGCCCTTCTTTTCCGCCTCGGCGACCGCGCCAAACGCCTGCTTGAGGATCGGGCCGAGCACGAAGAAGATAATAAACGCCAACCCGATCAGTTCTCCACCGAGGGCGAAAAGAACCGGAAAGGACGAGTTCATGCTGCCGTTCCTCCCTTGCCGGCGCCGCTACTCGTGCCGGTCTTGGAAATCGAAGTCCGCATGTCCGTATCGGCCTGGATATTCTGCAATTTGTAGTAATCGATGATGCCCAGGGTTCCCTCGCGAAACGCCTGGGAAATGGCCTTGGGAACCTCGGCTTCGGCCTCGACCACCTTCGCCCGGTTCTGCTCGATCTCGGCAATCCTCTCCTGTTCCTCGGCCACGGCCATCGCCCGACGGCCTTCGGCCTTGGCCCGGGCGCCCCGCATGTCGGCCTCCGCCTGGTCGGCCTGCAGCCGGGCACCAATGTTGTCGCCCACGTCGACGTCGGCGATATCGATGGAAACGATCTCGAAGGCGGTTTGGGAGTCGAGCCGCCGGGCCAACACGGTCTCGGTAATGCGGTCGGGGTTTTCCAGCACTTCCCCATGATCCTCGGCCGAGCCGATGGCACTGACGATGCCTTCGCCAACCCGCGCGATAATCGTCTCTTCGGTGGCCCCGCCGATAAGCTGCGCGAGGTTCGCTCGAACGGTCACCCGCGCTTTGACCTTGAGCTGGATTCCGTTCTTGGCCACGCCGTCGAGAGTCAAGCGGCCGGAACTTCGAGCCGGGCAGTCGATGACCTTGGGGTAGACGCTGGTTTGCACGGCCTCGAGCACATTTCGACCGGCTAGATCGATGGCCGCCGCCTGTTTGAAGGAGAGTTCGACGATCTTCGCCTTCCGGGCCGCGATAATCGCCCGAATCACCAGCGGTACATTGCCGCCGGCAAGAAAGTGGGCCTCCAGTGCCCTGGTGCTAATCCCTTCGTTGCTGCCGATTCCCGCCTGGACGGCCATGATCTTGGCGCGAAGAATCACCGCGGGGCTCACCTTGCGGAAGCTCATACCCAACAGATCGATCATGCCGATCCCCGCCCCGGTCGTTTTCGACTGGATCCAGAAGCGAAAATAGCGGGCAAAAATCGCCACCAGCACCAGAAGAAAAATGACAACGCCAAGAATCACGACAATCGTAATCACTTGGGTAGGGTCGTTTTGGTCAGCCGCGAGGATCATCATGAGGCTCCTTGGCGAAGATTTGCGTGGAAATCGAATCTCGCTTGCCACCAGCGGGCGTCGCCCGACACCGCAGGGGGGGACTTCCATTCTCCCCTGGGTTTATCCGGCCGGAGCCCTCTTGTCAAGCGGGTGGGGTCGCGAATCGGTTGGATCCAGCGAAAACCACGAACCCGAGAGAGGGGGCAACCACGAAAAAACTCCGGCGCGCCGCAAAGGCGACACCGGAGTTGGAAAAACGTGTCTCAAGGTTCTACAGGTTCGACGCCAAGGTGGCCACGCGCTGCTCGACGAACAGACGATCACCGACACTGAGTTTGGTGATGTCGACGCGAACGTAGCGGCCGTCGGCTTTGCGCAACCGCACGACGCCGTCGTGATAACTGACCATCTCGCCCACGACTTGGTACGTGCCGGTGCTGTCGGTCCAGGTCCGCACGTTGCTGGAGACGGCATCGTCTTCGGCCGGCGCGGCGGGAGCAGCCGGTTCGGGTGCGGCGGGAGCAGCGGGCTCAGCCGGAGCAGCCGGTTCGGCGGGCAAAGCCGGGGCAACCGGTTCGGCGGGCAGAGCCGGGGCAGCCGGTTCCGGTTCGGCCGGAGCGGCAGGTTCGGGTTCGGCCGGAGCGACGGACTCAGCCGGAGCAGCCGGTTCGGGTTCGGCCGGAGCAGCCGGTTCGGGTTCGGCCGGAGCAGCGGGTTCAGCCGGAGCGGCCGGCAAAGCCGGCTCAGCGGGTTCAGCCGGGGCAGCCGGTTCAGGTTCGGCCGGAGCAGCAGGTTCAGCCGGGGCGGCCGGTTCAGGTTCGGCCGGAGCGACGGGCTCAGCCGGAGCAGCGGGCTCAGCCGGAGCAGCCGGTTCCGGTTCGACGGGCGCACCCGGGAGGGCGGGCTCGGCCGGTTCAGCCGGCTCTTCAGTAGGTTCAGCCGGTTCAGCAGGTTCTTCGGCCGGCTCAGCAGGCTCGGCCGGTTCGGCAGGCTCGGCCGGTTCGGCAGGCTCGGCCGGTTCAGCCGGCGGTGCTTCAACGGGCGGTTCGGCCGGCGGCGGTTCAACGGGTGGTTCGGCCGGCGGCGGTTCAACGGGTGGTTCGGCCGGCGGCGGTTCAACAGGCGGTGGTTCAACGGGCGGTTCGGCCGGCGGCGCCTCAATCGCGCTGGCACTGACCGGCTCGCAGGGCCGCGGATCGCACTGCACCGGAGTACAGACCTCGGGTTCCGGTTCGACCGGGCCACAGACCGTGCATTGATTCCGCCCGAGAAGCTTGCCTCGCAACAGAGCCGCCGACGCCATCTGACCCACCACCAGGCAGATAGTGGCCAGCATTACTAGAAACACTCCCGTTCGTCGCATCTTTCTGTCCTCCATCTTGGAAACAAGGAACCAGTTATGTCCATCAGGCCTCGATGTGGCCACATGTCCGCCCCCACGCCGCCGCCCGGACCCGGCCGTCCATCGTCCATAGAGTTACCGTAATCCCCCGAGACCGCCAAGGCAACTGTTTTCCAGGAAATTGTGGGAATTGCCAAAGAACCGCCCCGCCACGGGTGAGGCCCGCCGTTATTCCCGGCCGGCGACGGTCAGCCGCATGCCGTTGAAAATAACCAAGAGGCTCGCACCAACGTCGGCGGCGACCGCCATCCAGAGGGAGGCCAGACCGGCGACCGCCGCGACGGCCACCACCGCCTTCAGCGACAGCGCCAGGGTGATATTTTGCCCGAGCGTTCGCCGACAGCGGCGCCCCAGCCGGACCAACTCGATCAGGCGGCCGAGTTTCCCACTGGTGATCACGACGTCGGCCGTTTCCATGGCCGTATCGCTGGCTCCGCCCCCCAGGGCGATCCCCAACCGCGAGGCGGCCAACGCCGGTGCATCGTTGACGCCGTCGCCCACCATGGCCAATTGAGGGTAGCGATCGGCCAGTTCGCGCACCCGGGCGACCTTGTCCTCGGGCAGCAATTCGGCGTCGGCCCGATCGATCCCCAGCAAGCCGGCAATGTGGTCCGCCACGGCGCGGCTGTCGCCGGTGAGCATGACCATCGGCGCAATACCCAGCGAGTCAAGTTGTGCAATAGCATCTTGGGCGTCGTCGCGCGGCGCATCGGCCAGATGAATCACTCCCCACGGCGCGTCGTTGGTTGCAACGAAGACCATGGTCGTGGGATCTTCCTCGGGCGAATCGAGGGTTTCGGTGCCGGGCCAAGTTACGTGTTGACCGATCATCCGGCGACTTCCCACCAGAAACGTCTCCCCATGGATCTCCGCCTGAACGCCAAAACCTCGCTTGGCAAGAAAACCGGTTGCCGCCGGCAGACGCATCCCGCGCTCCTCGGCGGCGGAAACGATTGCCGCGGCCAACGGGTGTTCGCTGTGTTGCTCCAGCGCGGCGGCCACTTGCAGCAGTTCGTCGGCCGAGTGTCCAGCCACCGGATCGATCGACACGACCTGAATCGATCCGGTGGTCAGGGTTCCCGTCTTGTCCAGGGCCATGGCATCGATGCGGCCGGCGTTTTCGAGGTGTTCGCCGCCTTTGATGAGGATGCCGCGGCGCGCCGCATGAGCCAGCCCACAGACGATGGTCACCGGCGTGGAAATCACCAGCGCGCACGGACAGGCGACGACCAGCAACACGAGCCCGCGATGAAACCATGCCGCGGCGTCGAGGTTCGCGGCCCAAGCCATCCCCAACTCCGCCGCCAGCGGACCGCCCAGTGCGACGATCACCGCTGCGGCGATCACCGCCGGCGTATAGCGTCGGGCAAACCGGTCGACGTATCGCTCGGTACGCGACCGGGTCGTCCGGGCTTGCTTGACGAGCCGGCCGATGTGGGCCAACGTGCTGGCCTCGGTCGTACACAGGGCGACCACTTCGAGCGATCCCTCGCCGTTGAGTGTTCCGGCAAACACCTGCTCGCCCGGCGATTTCTCGACCGGGACACTCTCGCCGGTGATCGGCGCCTGGTTGACCGCCGACCGGCCCGTGGCAACGGTCCCGTCGACGGGGATCCGCTCGCCGGGACGCACGACAATCCGGACGCCGACCTGCAACTCGGCCGGGTCGACGTCTTCGATTGAGCCGTCGACCATGCGGTGTGCCACCGTGGGCATCAGCCGCACCAGCGACCGCACGGCCCGGCGCGCGCGGTCCATGCTCAGCGATTCCAGCCAGAGCGACACGCCGAAGAGGAACATGGCGGTGGCCGCCTCGAAGTACTCGCCGATACCCACCGCCCCGATGGCGGCGATGGTCATCAGGGCGTTCATCTCCAGCGCGCGAGCCCGAACGGCCCGCCAGGCCGCTTGGGCTACCGGCAGACCCGAGATCACGGTCGATGCCACCAAAGTCAGGGCAACGGCCATCGACGTTTCGCCGGTTGCTATATGAACCGTGGCGGCGATCAGCAGCAGAGCCCCACCGGAAAGCGTGGTGAGTTTGGGCCCGGCATATTGCGACCGCGACGAGCGGGCCTCGGCCGGTTCGTGTGGGCGGACCTCGAAACCGATGCGCCCGATCGCCCCGATGATCGCGTCGGTGTCGAGTTGATCCGGGTCGAGTTCGACGCGCAGCGTGTGCTGGAGCATATCGGCGTGTAGCGAGCGGACACCGGGCACCGGATCCAACGCCCGCCGGATCATCGCCAACTCATTGGGACAATCCAAGGCGGGGATGACGAATGTTTCGGATCTGGTTGGCGGAGTGGGCATTTTGATTTCGGGTGCGATTCGCGGCTCCCCGCCGCCGTCGGGCTTGTCCCGGCGGGGCGATGATTGGAAGCTCGTTGGACAGCGTCACTTTGGCTTCTTCCCCACCGGCCTCGTGCCGGTGGCTTGCTGGTTTGGAAACCACCACGGCCCGCCCTGTTTCCCCGCGCCAGCGCCCCGTCCTCACCGCCGCCGTAGGCGGCGATGAGGACGGGGGTAGGGTATGGAATGGATCGCTGGCGAGTAGTTGTCAAACCAATAAACCACCGGCACAAGGCCGGTGGGGATAAGGTCCTTTATCACAACATGTTGCGACGAGTAATCTCTGCGAAGCACGAAAAAGGTCTCAGAACTATTCATTATCGACAGCCGGTTCGAGATGGAGTAGATTAACGGCATGCCTCGACCGCTGCGCCCTATCGCCGATGGCTTGGTCTACCATGTTATCAATCGTGGTAATGGACGGCAATCGGTCTTCTTTCGCGACGACGACGAGCATCTGCTTTGCGTGCCGCGTTACGTCGAAGCCAACCCGGTGCGGGCCGACATGGTCGCCACGGCGGGCGAGTATCGATGGAGCAGTTTCGCCGCACACGGCCAAGGCGAGAAAAACGATCTGCTCGATCCCGCGGGGGCGTACGAAGCGTTGGCCGCCTATCCGGCGGTTCGGTGCCGACGCTGGTCGGCCTACGTGCATCAAACGCCCCCGGAAACGGAACTCGAATCGATCCGCCGCGGCAATGAAACGGGCTTGCCCTACGGCGATCCGTCCTGGGTGAAACGCTTGGCCAAGCGTCTCAACCTAGACCTCACCATCCGCCCCCGCGGCCGCCCGAAGAAGACCGCAGAACAGTCAAAGAAAATGATTAAATAGTTCTGACCCGAATGGCACTTAATTGGAGGGAGGTTGGGGTCAGGCCGGGAGGGAGGTTGGGGTCAGGCCGGGATCAGGGAATAAGGCGGTGATCAGGAGGAGAAAAGTCGGGCTAGACCGGTTGTGCCGGATTTGCGAGAATTGCGCCTCGTAGCCATTCCAACTGTCTCCTGTTCTGGGGAAAAAGCCTTTGTACTCTTCCCACAACGAACAGTTGGAATGGTTCTATTGATTTCTTGCTATTAGAAACCACATACCAGGGGACATTCTACTTATTGGCAGAAAAGTAGAATGTCCCCTTTTCTCGCTCCTTTTCTCGCTCCCTTTTCTCGCCCTGGCTGTCTACGCTTCGCAGCATGGGTTACCTCATGACCACGCAAGACTCGCTTCCGGCCGCCAGCCAAGCTCTACCGGACGGGCTTCCCACCCGCGGGAACCCGGAATCCCCGTTGGTGTCCAATATCCTTGACCTCCCGAGGTGCTTGTGGCAGGATAGGCGTAGTGGTATCTTGCGGTCGCTCGCCCGGACGATCAGCCAACCAGGGAAGCTTCTCATGCAGCCGCCCATCGAAAGAGGTTCCTCGGCGACCAGACGGCCCGGCTTCACGCTGGTCGAACTGCTGGTGGTGATCGCCATCATCGGCATTCTGATCGGGCTGTTGCTGCCGGCGGTGCAGGCGGTTCGGGCGGCCGCGAGGCGGATGCAGTGTAGCAACAAGCTGAAGCAACTGGGGCTGGGCGTGCATAACTACGCCAGCGCCTGGGGCGTGATTCCCGTGGGTATCGACTACAACGGCAACGCTCGCAAGGGTCCCCACCCGTCGGTCCAGGAAAACGGCAAGGGATGGATCGTCAGCATCCTCCCGCAACTCGAGCAGCAGGCCCTGTTCGACCAGTTCAACTTCAACGGCGACTGTTCCCAGGGCATGGGCATGCGCGACCCCAGCACCCGCGACCTGCTCAAAACCCACGTGCCGGTGCTCAAGTGTCCCTCCGATCCCGACGCCATGACGCTGATCACCCAGCAGTATCAGTGGAAGGGCACGGAGGTGGCGGTGACCAACTACAAGGGCGTGATGGGCGACAACATGATGGCGTCGGTCAGTTCGTTCGGCGGCAGCCCGTATTGCAACGACGGCCAGTACGAATGCAACGGGCTGTTCTGGCGCAACAGCTATCAGTGGCCCCGGCGGATCGAGCAGATTCGCGACGGCACGAGCAACACGATGATGATCGGCGAGGATCTGCCCAAGTACAACTGGCACACGGCCTGGTTCTTCTCCAACGGCGACACGAGCAGCACCTACGCGCCGCTGAACTACATGCCCGACCCGCCGGCTCCGTCGACCTGGTGGGACATGCGCGGGTTCCGCAGTTTCCATTCCGGCGGCGCCCATTTCTGCTTCGGCGACGCCTCGGTCCGCTTCCTCACCGAAACGATCCCCACGGACGTTTATCGGGCGCTGAGCACAATATCCAAGGGGGAGATCGTCGACGCGAGTCAGTACTGACTCCGCTTCTTGTAATCCTTCTCGCGGTCGTGCTACTCTGGAAGTACTTCCTGAGGAAGTAAAGGCGTCGCCATTCCAGGTGGTGACCAAGTACACGCCATGATCGTCATCCTCCTCCAATTTCTCGTGGCGCAAGGTCAGAACCATTGAACACATCCACGTAATGTGTTTCCCTCTATCTTTCCCTCAAACCAGACCCCATCGTTTGCGAAGGAACCATTCGACGCCCAGCAGGGCGATGAAGAGGAGAAAGAACGGCCAGTTGCTCCACAGTTCGCGCGACGTATCTCGGGGGACTTCGAGGGTTTCGACTTTCTCGGCCAACTCCTGTAGCAACTGGGGGAACATCTCCGCGGCGTAGTACTGGCCGCCACTCATTTGGGCAAGACTCTCCAGCGTATCGACGTCGGCCGCCGCGTTGTCGAGTTCCAGGTCTTCTTC
The DNA here is from genome assembly GCA_964444795.1 of uncultured Planctomycetaceae bacterium. Taxonomy (GTDB): domain Bacteria; phylum Planctomycetota; class Planctomycetia; order Pirellulales; family Thermoguttaceae; genus JABMRP01. Next base: position 46,776 of record CAYUIQ010000002.1, on the reverse strand, counting down.
GACCACGACGAATCGGGCGGTTGTCTTGCCCAGCGGTTGCCGGAGGCCGTCGATGACCTTCGTGGCGCTGACTTCGACGGTATAGTCACCGGGGTGCTTCGTCTTGAGAAACGAGCCGGTCACCTGTTCCGTCCCGACAACCGGTCGCACGTCGTGCCGGTCTCCTTGCGGATCGAGCACCTTGACCTCGAACATGGCGTCGAGGATCGGATCCCCGTCGGGGGAATCGGCTCCGAGAGTAAACGCCACCTTCTCCTGGGGGCCGAAACTTCGCCCCTGGAGCTTGACCCAGACGCGACTATCCATCGACTGATCCTTCTTGGCCAGCCAGAGAACGATCTGCCGCCAGAACCGCTTGTGGGCTGTCTCAAATCCGCCCATCCACCAGAGCCAGGTGGAATCCGCGGCAAAGGCCATCACCCGACCGTTGCCGGGGCTGTGGGCGACCAACAGGGGAATCCCGGCACTGGTTGTCGCGACCTTCTCGGCACCGGCGGAGAAATCGCGAAAGCGGTTGGCTCCCTCCAGCGGCGGAAGTTTTGCCCAAAGCTCCCGGTCCTGGGCCGGATCGGCCGACAGCATCAGGCCATATACTTCACGGCCGCGCGGCGTGGGTAGGATCCGCAACGGGCCGGGGCGATGCAATTGCTCTCGGATCGGTCCGTCGAGTTGCTGACGGTCGAGTTCGTGCATCCGAACCGGCAAGACTCCGGCCAGCGGCGTCTTGTAATATCCCCCCGGCCCGAAATTGTGGAAACCTCCCAGCATGATCAATCCGGCGCCCCGATCGACCGCCTCGGCCAACGACTCCAGGGCGGGCCACCGTTGTTGGGCCGCTTGTGCGGCGCCGATCATCTCCTTCGACTCAAGAAAGGCGTTGGAATCGAGATCGCCGATAATGTAGACGTCGTACTTCCCGGGTTTGAATTGTTCGAGAAAATCGCCGCGGTAGGTGCCGGGACGACGGGCATCGAGCCACTGGTAGTCGACCTTGATTTCGGGCGAGGAATCCAAAGTCCGGCGGAGAAACTTCTGCTCCGCGCGCGGCGTCCCTTCGAGGTACAACACGTTGAGCCCGCCCTTGAGCACGTTGACAAACGTACTCTTGCTGTTGTTGGTCGTGACCAGTTCGCCCGGCTGTTCGGCCACGCGAACCTCGACCTTGTGCTCGCCGCGCGTGGCGACCGTGTGGCTGAACTCGACGTTGACGATCTGGCCGTCGGCGGTCACGGCAACCGGCTTTCGGTCGACAACCTCCATCACGCCGGGGGCCGTTTCGAAACGCAGCTCCACGGGAATCGTGCGGTTGACGTAGCCGTTGAACCGTAGTACGGCCGCGACCTGAAGGTCGCTCTTGACGAACACGGTCTCCTCGACGGACAGACTCTCGACGGCCACGTCGGCGGCCTGGCCCAACCCGCTCGAGCGGCCGAAACCAAGTGGAAAGAGTGGAAATCCGAGATGCCTCGTTCGGGCGACGGCCGTTTGCGGCGGCGTGGCCCGCGGCGGACGCGCTTGTTGGGCTCCGTCGCTCAGCAGGATGACCCCGAGCACCCGATGGCCTTCGGCCAACAGGGGCAGCTCCTCAAGCACCGAACCGATGGCCGTCTGATCGCCGTCGGGCTGGTCCGGCAGCTTCACTTCACCGTCGACGAGTTCGACCGGGGCGGCGTGCGAGTCGAACGCGAGCACCTTGATTTGGACTTCCTCGGCCAGCCGAGCCAGATCCTCCCGGCCGTCGGCCAGCGTGGCGCGCAGCGCATCCCAGCGGGTCGCGCCGCCGCGGGCGTCGGGTGCCTTCATGCTCCGCGATTGGTCCAGCATGAGAAACACGACGGCCGGCTGGCGGATCCATTCGGTATAGACGACAACCGGCCGGGCCATGGCCACGGCGACCAGGAGAATAACCAGGGCGCGAATCCCGGCCAGCGCGGCGCGGCGCGGGCGGGTGGTCCGGCTTCGCGCCGGGCCCAGCACCAACAACCCGGCCAGCACCGCCACGGCGCCGCCGGTTAGCCAGTAGTTTCCTCCGATCGGATCGAAGGACAAGTGTTCCATGGCTGGACCTCTTATCGATCCCGATAGAACTTGTTGGCCAGGACTTGTTCGGCCCCGAGCACCACGGCCAGGAGCATCATCACCAGGGGAAACAGGTTGCGTCCCACGCGACCGCGGCGCACGACCGCGGAAAGGTCTTCCTTGGCGCGTGCGAGATGGTATCTTCCCGATTCGAACAGTTCGTCGAGTTGCTCCGGCGTCGTTCGCCGCAGTTGCGTCTGCCGAGGATCGAGGTTGACGCTGAACCCGCGACGCAACCCGCCCGTTCCACCCGCTTCCACGCGATAGCTGCCGATCCAGTCGGCTCCGGAAACGGTGACCGTCTGTCGCTGCCGGTCGGGGGACACGGGAGGAATGTCGGTTCCATCGGGAGCCTGCTCGGGCAGGGTCACGGCGTAGCGGTCGTAGATTTCATCGATCTCCAGATACAATTCGACATTGTCCGCCGCCCCGGCCGCGTAGTTCAACCGCTGATTGCCGCTGCCCACCAGGTAGGCCATCATGTCGTTGAGCAGGAGGAACGTGGGGACGGCCTCGCTGATGGCCAACAGATTCCAGGGGTCGCGGCCGGTTTGCATGGCCCGATCGGAAATCGGCGTGGTCATCATCAGCACCCGCCCTTTTCCCACGGGACGTTCCAGAATCGCCGGACTGCCGTTGGTCATGGGGACCATGGTGCCGCTGGGGTCTTCCAGTTGCCAGTAGCGGAAGATGGGGAAGAGATTCCAGGGAACGCTCTCCTGGCGGCCGCGGAACGACGCCAGGACAGGATGCGGGTGGTTCTTTCTGGGAGCCAGAGCGAGCGGGTCGTCGTTGCGCCGGCGCACCACGGTGGCCAGCCGGCCGGGCAGCAGTTCGTCGGCCCCGCCGGCGTTGAACTCCACCGCCGGCGAGGCGTTGTGGCCCAGAAAAATCGCCACGCCGTTGCCGGCCGCCGCGTATTCGGTCAACCGCCGCCACACGCCGGGCGCCTCGGGCGTCTTCGGCTTCAGGGGCGAGGGATCCACCAGACACACGGCCGAGTAGGCACCCAACCGCCAGTCCGACAACTCCTCCAGGGTAATGACGTCGCACTGATACCGGGCACGGCCGCTACGGCGATACCGTTGGGGGGCAATGGCCTGAGTGAGGAACTTCGCATAGTACGCGGCCGGTTCCGGCGCGGCGACGAGAATATGCCAGGCTTGCTTCACGTCGACGGTGAAGTAACGGACGTCGTCGGCCGGCAGGTTGTCTTGCTCCAACAGTCGTACGATGCCCTGGTGCGTACCTTTCTCTAACCCCGTGACGGAAAAGACGACCGGCGCCGACTGATCCGGTTCGACGGAGACGGTCTGCTGGCCCCGCTTTTCCCGCCGGCCCTCCCGGTCGATCAAGAACAGCTCGACGGTTCGCTCTCCGCCCTCTCCGACGCACGACAGGGTGGTTTCCAGCCGCAGGGGGCTCTTTTCCGAGAGGATCTCCGGCAGTGGAACGACCCGGCCGAGGCCGAAATTGCGCGGATTCTCCACGCCCACGTCGATCAGAAAGACGCCCATGTCGGACGCGGCGGCGATACGGTCCTGGAGTTGGGCGGCGGCCGAGGAATCGGGGGGCCAGGCGGCTTGGGAGAGATCGGTGAAGACGTAAACCTCTTTTCGCGCCAACTCACTTCGCCCGGCCAAGAGAATCGCCTCGTCGACCGCGGCGACCAGCGGGTGCGAGTTGGTAATCGTTTCCAGTCGCTTCATGCGGTCCTCGGCCGCGCCGGCGTTGGCCAGGAACCCTTCGTGCGCGCTGCGCGTGTCGAGCACGGCAATCTCGCTTTGCTGGGGCAATTGGGCCAGGAGCCAGAGTCCCATGTCCCGAGCCGTTTCCAGGCGCGTTTTGTTATCGTGCCGGTACTGCATGCGGGGCGAGGCGTCGAACACCAGCACGGCGGCCACCGGCTCCTCTTGCGAGCCGAACACCCCCCCGTCGGAAAAGGTCAGGCTCGGCCCGGCCAGGGCCATGGCCAGCAAGGCGATCACCAGCATCCGCAGGACCAGCAGGATCCAGTGTTGCAGCCGCATGCGCCGCCGGTTGACTTCATGCTTCCGCTGGACGAAGCGCAAAGCCGGAAACTCGAACCAGCGCGGCTTCTGCCGCATGATCAGGTGCAGCGCAATGGGAATCGCCACCAGCAGCGTGCCGTACAGGAATGCGGAGTGGAGGAAATTCATGGCCAGTTATGCTTCGCGTCTTATCCCCGGCCGCGGCGGTTTACCAGGTATTCGGTCAGTGCCCGGTCGAACTGCATGCTCGTGTCGAGCCCCACGTAGTCGATCCCCGCCCCGAAGCACTCGCGGCGGTAGGTCTCGCGAAAGGCTTCGACTTCTTCGAGATAGTCCGTGCGAAAGCCGGTGGCGTCGATCTGCAATCGCCGGTGATCCTCGGGATCCTCCAGTTCAACCATCCCGTCGAAAGGAAACTTGACTTCCGCTTCGTCGAGCACGTGGAATAGGATCACGTCGTGTCCGCCGTGCCGCAGACGGTGCAGGGCGTGCAGGATCGGCTCCGGTTCGGCCAGCAGATCGGAGAAGACCATCACCAAGCTGGCATGGCGCAACATGGCGGCCACTTGAGTCAGGCTCTGGGCCACGTCGGTCTTCCCCTCGGGCTTCAGGTTGGCCAAGAGCGAGAGCACGTTGCCCAAATGGCTGCGCCTTGCCCGCGGCGGCAGACTGCTGCGGATCTTCTCGTCGAAGGTGATCAATCCGACCGGATCCTGCTGGTGAATCATCAAGTAGCACAGGGCGGCCGCCAGACAGATCGCGTAGTCGAATTTCGTCAATTCCTGACGATACGTGTAGCCCATCGAACGGCTCAAGTCCATCACCAAATAGCCCGTGATGTTCGTTTCGGCCTCGAACTTCTTCACGTAATACTTGTCGGTCTTCGCATAGACCAGCCAATCGATATCCTGCGGGTCGTCGCCGGGAGTATACTTGCGATGCTCGCTGAACTCGACGGAAAAGCCGTGAAACGGGCTGGCGTGCAATCCTTGCAGAAATCCCTTGACGATAAACTGCGCGCGCAGATCCAGCCGCTTGATCTGGCGGATGACCTCGGGCTTAAGATACTTTTCGGCCGTCGACATGATCCGGTCACCATTCCTACTTCTCGAATTTCGGGATCGCCGGCGGCGGCGTCTCGCGAACGATCCGCTCGATGACGTCTTCGGTCGTCATCCCCTCGGCCTGGGCTTGGAAGTTGGTGCTGATTCGATGCCGGAGGACGGGCACGGCGATCTTCTGAACGTCTTCCAGGGCTACGGAAAAGCGTCCCTCCATTGCCGCCAGGGCCTTGCCGCCGAGGATGAGGAATTGTCCGGCCCGCGGACCGGCCCCCCAATCGACCCATTCCTTGACGAACTGCGGCGACGATGCGTTCTTCGGACGCGTCGAGCGTACCAATTGCGATACGTACTTAATGATGTATTGGCTCACGGCCACCGATCCGACCAACTTCTGCAAATTGACGATCGCCTTGCCGGAGAGCACCTTGCGCACTTCCACCTTCTGGTCGCGCGTGGTGGCCGAGAGGATCTGCTCTTCTTCGTCGGCCGACGGATAATCGACCTTGATGTTGAACATGAAGCGGTCGAGCTGCGCCTCGGGAAGGGGGTACGTGCCCTCCTGCTCGATGGGGTTCTGCGTGGCGATGGTAAAGAAGGGGTCGGGCAGCGAATACGTATTCTGCCCCACGGTCACTTCCCGTTCCTGCATCGCCTGCAACAGGGCCGCCTGGGTTTTCGGGGGGGTCCGGTTGATCTCGTCGGCCAGCAGGATGTTGGTAAAGATCGGGCCTTCGACAAAGCGGAAGTTGCGCCGTCCCCGATCGTCCTCCTCCAACACGTTGGTGCCCGTGATGTCCGAAGGCATCAGGTCCGGCGTAAACTGGATGCGCTGGAAGCGGATATCCAGAATTCGGGCCAATGTGCTGACCATCAGGGTCTTCGCCAGCCCGGGCACACCCACCAGCAGGCAATGGCCGCGAGTGAAAATGGCGGCAAAGATTTGTTCGATCACGTCGGTCTGGCCGACGATCACTTTCTGGAGTTCTTCCTGCATGAGTTGCCGGTGTTGGCTGAACTCCTGGAGGACGTCACCGAGACTGCGGGGTTTAGTGGCCAACGTCGATCCCTATCGCGCTTGGAGAAAAAACGGAGTAATCCACCTCGAAGACTGCCAAGATCGGCAAACCATACCCTTTACCGTATTGCATTTGCCCGGCGTTTCCAAGACCTGGCCCCAATCCCCGGCTCCCATGCCCGAATAGAGGGGGAAGTTGCCGACTTAACTTATGAATTCTAAGATACTTATGACTGGAGTGTGGGGGAGCCCCTGACGAGGAGACCCGATATGAACCGCTGGATTACCCTGGTGGCCCTGCTGAGCGTTGGGTTTGGAGCGTTTGGGAGGAATGTCCGGGCCGAAACCGAGTTGAACGCCCAAGCAGTGCGCGAGTCGATCGACGGCGGCGTCGGGTATCTCCGGCTCCAGCAACTCGCCGGCGGCAAGTGGCCGGAAGACGGCTCGGGAAAATATCCCGGCGGGGTGACCTCGCTGTGTACGCTGGCCCTGCTCAACTGCGGCATCCCGCCCAGCGACCCGGATGTCCGCCGGGCGCTTGCCTATCTGCATACCCTCCGCCCGGAGAAGACCTATGTCGTGGCCTTGCAGACGATGGTCTTCTGCGCCGCGGCGCGGGAGTCGGCCGGCGCGGCGAATTCCACCGCCGCGCGCTATCTGCCGTTGATTCGCCGCAACGCGCGGTGGCTTCAGGGAAATCAAATCAAGGACAATCGGGATGGCCGCCGCAAGGGTTCCTGGGGATATCCCAGTGGCAAGGGAGACAATTCCAATACGCAGTTCGCCCTGCTGGCTCTCCACGAGGCGGAGCGTATCGGTCAGTCGCTCAGCGAAGCGCTCGGCCAGGACGTGCGTATCGAAGTCGACGCGCGGGTCTGGGAGTCGGCCCTGGCCTACTGGGAAGGTTGTCAACACTCCAACGGCTCCTGGGGATATTACGAGAAATGGCCCGGCACCGGCAGTATGACCTGCGCGGGGATCGCCTCGTGGGTGATCGCGTCGAACAAAGTCGATCCCTCCGATGCGCAAGTCGACGGCGACCGAATCATCTGCTGCTCGGGCGAGCGGTCGGAAGAAGAGACTCCGCTGGACCGGGGTCTGTCGTGGTTGGGCCGCAATTTCCGCTCCCGAAGCAATCCCGGCCCGCTGCAAATGCAGCAGCACTGGGTGATGTACTACCTCTACGGCATCGAGCGCGTCGGCCGCATGACCGCCCGGCGTTTCTTCGTCAGACCGGGCGTGGCAAACCAACCGCCCGAACTGCACGACTGGTATCGCGAGGTCGCCGAGAAATTGATCGTCGCGCAAGATCCCTTGGGCAAATACTGGAAGGGGGTCGGTCTCTCGGAAGACAATCCGTTGGTTTCCACCAGTTTCGCGCTGCTCTTTCTTTCCAAGGGACGTCGCCCGTTGTTGATCGCCAAATTGAGCCACGGCTCGGGCGATAACTGGAACCGGCATCGAAGCGACGTGGCCAATCTGACTCGATACGTCGAATCGAGGTGGCACCGCGACCTCACCTGGCAGGTGATCGAGGTCCACCGGGCGAAGGTTCCCGACCTGTTGCAGGCGCCGGTCCTCTTTCTTACGGGCAAAGACAGTCCCCTGCCGCCCGGCGCCGAGGCGCAAAAGGGACTGGCCGCGAAGCTGCGCGACTATCTCGATCGGGGTGGCTTTCTGTTTGCCGAGGCGAGTTGCCCCGGCGGTGATTTCGATACGGGATTTCGCGAGTTGGTCGGCCAGATGTTTCCCGAATCGCAATACGGGCTCAAACCGCTGCCCCCGGGACATCCCGTCTGGCAGGCCGAGGAGAAGGTCGCCCCGAACGGGTGGCGGCCGCTTCTGGGCGTCGATTTCGGCTGTCGCACCAGCGTGGTCTATGCTCCGCCCGATCCGCCCGACGCGCCGCGACCTTCGCTGTCGTGCCTTTGGGAACTCTCGCGAACCGGCCGGGGCGAGAAATACAGCCCGGCCGTGCAAGCGCGGATCGATGCGGCCTCGTCGATCGGTATCAACGTGCTGACGTACGCCACGGGCCGGCAGTTGAAGTACAAGCTCGACGTGCCGCTGGAATTGGAGGGAACCCCCGAGGACGACCCCGGCACGCGCGGGCGGATACGCGTGGCCAAGCTGGAACACTTGGGCGGATGCGACGTGGCGCCCCGGGCGCTGGTCCACCTGTTGCAGGAAGTCGCCCGGCAGTTGAAAACACCCGTCAGCACGCGGCAGCACAAACTGCCCATCACCGACAAGTCGCTGTTCACCTACCACATGGCCTTCATGCACGGGCGGAACGCATTTCGCTTTACCGAGCCGGAACGTCGGCAACTTCGCACGTACGTCGAGCGGGGCGGCGTACTGTTTGCCGACGCCGTCTGCGCCAACGAGGCGTTTGTCGAATCGTTCGTCCGCGAGATGCGGGCCGTCTTTCCCGACCGGGCGATGGAAGACATTCCCATCGAGCACGCCCTCTTCAAGAAGACCTACAGCGGATACGACCTTCGTCGCGTGACCCATCGCATCCCCAAACGTTCGTCCGAGACGGGGGCGCTGAGCGTTGTCGAGCGGCAGGACCCGCCGTACCTGAAGGGCATCAAGTTCGGCGACCGCTATGGCGTAGTCTTTTCTCCCTACGATCTTAGCTGCGCCCTGGAGAAGCACAACGCCCTGGAGTGCCGCGGCTACACCCGCGAGGACGCCACGCGGATCGGGATCAACGTGATCCTCTATTCGCTGCACGAGTAGCACTTCATTGCAGCTTCAGTTGGGGGTGCCTGGGGTCGAGATGCGAGGAACGAGCAGCGAGCCCCCAGCCGGAGAATCACTGGGGGCTCGCCGTTCGTTCCTCACGCCTCGACCCCAGGCACCCCATTGCCAAAATCAAATGCAGCAATGTAGCCGATGCGGGTGCGTGGTGGCCTGCCCTCGTTTGACACGGCCGGCATGCTTGGCTTAAGCTATCTGGGGGCTATCGTCTGGATTGGGACCCCGGCGCCGTTGCCGGGTTCGGTTCTCGTCGTGTTTTGTCAACTGTGGAAGGAGTTCTCCGATGATGAGGTTCTGTTTATGTGTTGGCGTCGTTGTTGCGGTGGCCGTGAGCGCTTCGGCGGCCGTGGCTGAGGATCTGGCGCCGGCGCCGAAAGAAGTAGCGCAGAAGATCGGCGAGGCGCTGACCAAGGCGGCGGCCGGTATCGAAAAGCCGCAGGTGAAGATCGAGGGCGACCCGGCCAAGGCGGTCGGCGTGATCGTGCCGGAGCACGGCGGACTTCTGCTGGTGCCGCCGAAAGGGATGGGAGAGGATCACGGACTCGACATGACCGGCGAAAAGGGCGTGCCGCTGGGGCTGTTCTTCTCCTCGGCCGATCTCATGCCGATCGTCGACGGCAAGTTGCTCGACCGCGGCAAGTTACACACGCTGGCGGTGACCGACGGTCAGGGCAACAAGCACGAGGTCAACTGCATGTTGCTCTCGGTGCGAAAGCTCTCGGACGAGGACTATCGCCTCTACGGGTTCGGCAAGGCCGGCAAGCCGCTCATCGACGCAAAGTTCACCGGCGGCAAGGGCCCCGGCGCGAAGCCCGTGGCGATGGAAGTCAAGGTCCCCGAAGCCGGACCCGCCGAAGTCGTGATCACCGTCTTCGACAAGTACCAAGCCAAGTTCCAGGGCGGCGTGGTGGAGTAAACCGTAGGGTGTGCGTCTGGACGCACCGTAGTGGAAAGCAATGTGCATCCGGTGCGTCCGAACGCACTCTACAACTGACAAATTCGCCGAATGGATATTGCCTTCTCCGTTTCCTCCGTTCCCTCCCGTTCAAAAAGCAGGTTTGGAACAGGAGGAAACAGAGGAAACGGAGCAGCGGCGTTGCTCCAGAAGTTGGGCCACAAGGTGGGACGTTACTGATATCGACGAAATGAGAAATCAGTGGTGTCCCTCTTTCAATCTTAGTGGTGTAACGCCACTGCATCCCGTGCGTCCAGACGCACCCTACAACTGCTTTCGACAAGCGACCGACGGCCCATCAGCACCAAGGTTTGCTTGTCCCACCCTACAAGCTGGTGAGAAATCCGGGCTAATCGTCCTCTGATTCGCGTTTTCCTGCATTCGGGCTCTCGTGGATTCGGTTGTACGCATCGGTGATGTCGAACCAAATCTCCGAACCGTCCTGGAATTCAATGCGGTCGAAATGGCGGTCGCCGTCTTCGATGATCGCCTGGTCGTTGAACTCTTTGCCGAGGTACTGGATCAGATCGTATTCGTCCGATATTCTGACCACGAGATACGGGCTGTCTTTCGTTCCATCGCCCGTGGCGAGGATGCCTCGGCAGCAAGTGGCCGCGACGAAACTCTCCATTTGGGCACGCTCCCCGTCGCCGGAGTTTTTGGCAATGAACGACAGGACCAAGTGCGCGGCCGGACTGAGCAGCAGATTGGGCATGGCCCCGGATAGCAGTCGCCGGGCGTCGTCGAGCTTGTCGGCGTCCAGAATCGCGTCGACATCATCCATTTCACGCGAATAGGGATCGTACCGCTCCGAAGCAACGACGGCGGCACGAACCGCAAGGTACGTCTGGCGATTGGGCGATTCGAGGAATGCGGCGAAGAGATCGTTCATGTCCCAGTGTCCTCGGCCGGGTGTGCTGATGGGGTTTGGAGGGCGCATTGTAGCACAAGGGGGCGGATCACGGATATGGACGAGAAGGGAAGTCAGTAATGTCCCCTGTTCGTGCCCGTGCCTTTTCGTGGGCATTCCCTTGTCTCGCCCCGGCAGGGTCTTACTCATCCGTGCGTGTATGAAATCCCATTCGACGGCGTTTCTTCGATTCGGGCGGGGAAGCCATTAACTGCCGAATCGCGTCGAAGACGACTTTGAACTGGGCATCGTACTTCTGCTCCAGAGTGTCGAGCTTCCGGGCCAGGGCCTTGTGGGAGGCGAGCAACCGCCGCAGGCGAACGAAAGCTCGGACGATCTCGATGTTCACCTGCACGGCCCTTGGGCTGCGAAGGACGCTCGACAGCATGGCAACGCCGTGTTCGGTGAAGGCGTACGGTCGTCTGCGCAGCGCCATTTTCGCGGATGGATTGGAGATCACAATCCGTGATCTCCAATCCTCCAACTCCCGCGGGGATAGCTGAAACATGAAATCGGACGGGAATCGGTCGATATTCCGTTTCACGGCCTGAACCAGGACTCTGGTCTCGACCCCGTAGAGGTCCGCCAAATCAGCATCGAGCATAACCTTCTCGGTACGGATGAGAAGGATCGATTTCTCGATCTGCTCAAGCGGAATCTCGACGGGAACCACGGATTGTGAACGCTTCTTTGCCACGGATCCGGTCCAAGGTTTGTGGCTGGTGGTTATCACCCCGTTGGATGATGGCAACGCGAAGTTGATCGTAGCGGCGATGCGATCAGGTGTCAACCAACCGCAAGCCGGATTGGACCTCTTCCTGTGTCATTCGTTACCACTCCCTCACCGCCCCGCCACGCTATCCTCCTCCGGCTTGACCGCCAACACGGCCAACTCCCGAACCGACGTGTACGGGCTGCCGTCCCATTCGGATAACGCGCGAAACATGACGTAACGGCCGGGCTTGGTGTCGAAGTAAACCGTCTGCTCGGCGCGGCGGTCGGTCAGTGTGCCGCGGGTGACGGGCTTGCCGAGATTCTCGGGGTTGTCGCCGACGAAAAACTCGCAATGGCGCACGTCCCCCAATCCGCCGCGCGGCAGCAGGCGGAATCCGCAGACCGGGTGCGTGGCGCCCAGATCGATCACCACGTCGTGCGGATGTGCCGGGCGGCCGCCTTGGCATTGGGTAAACCAGTAGGTGGCCCGATCGTCGTCCAGCACGGCGGTGGCCGGCGTGTCGGTCGCCTCCGTTTCCTCGCTATCGGCGTGGACCAGCTTCCAGCCGTCCTTGGGGATATCCTCGACCTTGAGTTCGGTCCGCGGGCTGCGAGGAAAAGCCTCCAGGTCGAACTCGACCGGCGGGTTGTTACGCGCTTCGCGGATATGTCGCGACCAACAGGTGCCGCAGGCGCACCGATCGCGGCCACAGGTGCCGGCCACGTCGAACGCATCCTGGGGCTTGACCGTGGCGGCCACAAGCTGCTCCATCTTTCGGTAGTTCGGATCGCTCGTATTGCGCCAGCGCGTGAACTGCCCCCAACCACCGGCCCCGGTCGCCAGCGGTGCCATAAGGATGCGGCTTTCGCTGGGCTGGGCCACATTGACCAGCGCTTCCAGCGGTTCGCGCGCCAACTGGTCGCCGAGTTGTTCCTTGATGAACTCGCGCAACGCCTTCTCGCCGTCACCGGATGTGCCTCGATCCTCGACCCGATTTCGGGAATAGTCGCCATAGTACTGGGCGTTGAGATCGAGCCAGTCGGCGATCCGCTGAAAACTATCGCGGTCCAACCGGGCCTCGTCTTGATGTTCCTCCAGCAGATACTTTGCCAGGCGCCCGGCATGGGCGTAATACTCCTTGGGCGTGCTGTATTCGGTTTCCTGGTTGCGGTAAGCCACCTTGACCAGTCCGGAACGACCGGTCAGCCCGTTGTGTGCGGCGTTGTAGCCGTTCTCCCGGGTGCCCAACAGGTTGAGCCCGGCGTCGCGCGCTTGCAGTCCGTGACATTCGATACAATAGCGGTCCAACACGGGCTGCACAGAGCGCGCGAAGCTGAACCCGCCCGGGTATTGCGGGCCGGCCGACGGCGTCGGATCGTGGATCCGCCCGTTGATTCGCCGGGCATGACGCACGGGTGTCGAGCCCCGCTGTTCGTGACAGCCGACGCAACTGGCCACCTCGCCCGGCTGTAAGTAGACGACCGTTCGCATGGTCATCACGGCCATACCGTCGTTGTCGAGCAACTGCAATTGCAGCGGGACACCGGCCGGGGCGCGGAAGGCCACCGATCCGTCGCCGTCGACCGGCACCGTTCCCACGATGTTCTTAATGATCTCGTTGTTAGCCAGGCTCAGTTGCGGCTTGCTGTTGTTGGGCTGTCCATGGATGCGATTGATGCGCATCCGTTTGATGCTGCCCGGCTCCAGCGGTTGCGTACACTGGTAGACGTTCTGCACGTAGAAGACGCCCGTTTCCATTTCCTCGCGGCCAGCGACAAACGACGGGATGACCGGCGGCCGCGGTCGCGAGCGGATGGGGATGGGCGAGAAGCACGACATTTGCGGATCGCGGTAGATCAGTTCCCGGCCGCCCAGCGAATCGACCAGATAGATGCCGTAAGCGTTGGTGGCCATCACGCCGCCCTGGCCCACATGGCGGTTCGGCGTGTAGGAAATGAAAAATAGCTCCTCGCTCAGCGGATACGGCGTGGCAAAGACACCTTCCCCGCCGCCGCCGCTGGGGTCCGATGCCTCGGGGTAGCGGATCTCGGGCGTGATGCGGCTCAGCGGCTCGTGGCCGTCCTGACCGATGTGTGGATCGACCAGGATGATCGAACCGGTCGTGTAGCTGTGATGGGCCGTGGCCGTGGTGACGATCTGATGCGAACCGGGCACCGCCTGGGCCTCGGCCGTCATACAGGGCGACGGCGAGTAGTTGCCGTAGAAATGGGCCGTGCTCGTGCCGTCGGGTGCGATCGTCCACAGGCTCTGAAAGCGGACGTCGTGGCGGTTGATGTAATCCCACCGCGTGTAGATGATCCGCCCGTTGTGCATCACGGCCGGGTCCCACTCGTTGGCCTCACCGAAGGAAAGCTGTCGGATCCCCGACCCGTCGCCTGCGGCGCGAAACAACAGGTACGTGGGCACGTAACGGCTGCCGTGACACCGGCCGAAACTCTGGCTCCGCGTGCTCACGAAGGCGAACCCTCCGTCGGGCAGATAACACGGGTCGAAGTCCTCGATCAACACGGTCTGCCGGCCTTCCCAGCCTTCCATCGGATCGTCGTCCGTGCCGGTAAGCTGGCGCACGCGCGAACCGTTGGTGTCCGTCTCGTAAATCAGAAAACGACGCTGTTTCCCGTCGGTGATCGTATGGTCGCAGAAGGAAAACAACACCCGCCGGCCGTCGAACGACAAGTCGGGATGCAGAACCGATCCCTCGGGCAATTTGTCTTTCAGCAGCACGCGCGCCTTGGGATTGTCCTTCCACGATTCCAACACCACCAACCCGGGCCCGAGTTGGCTGTGACGGCCCAGGTATTGATCGCACATGTGACTGTAGCGCGGCGGCGGGCGTTTGTTGATCAGCAGCTTGTCGAACCGCAGCGCCGGGTGGGCCAGGATGATCTTCCGCCGCACGCGGCGCAACTCTTCGAGCATGCCGCGGCTCTTGTCACCACCGCCGATTCGCTTCTCCAGCGATCGCAACTCGGCCGCCAGCCGCGACTGCGGGGCGCTTTGTTCGACGAAGGCCAGCGTGCGCAGGGCCAGATCCAGCGTGTCTTCCAGCGAGTCTTTCGGCGGGCGATGCCCGAGACGGGCCGTGGCCGCCAGCGCGGACGTTTCCTCGGGACGCGGCAGCGCGGCGCGGAACTCGACGCCTTCGGCATCGATTCGCAACTCGGCGATCGACGTCCAACCCTGTCGATGAATTTCCGAAAGGGCCCGCAGCTTGACGTACCGTCCGGTGGTCTTCTCATCGAGCGTCACCCGTTTTTCGGAATCCGCGTCGTCGAATGTTCCCTTGGCCGTCGGCGAACCGAAGTTGTTCTCGTCCTGGCTGACGAAGAATTCGTAATCCTTGATCGCGCCGTTTCCGCCGCCTCGTGTTGGCCGGTAGCGAAAGCCGGAGATCTCGGTGCTCTCGCCGAGGTCAATAGTGATCTCGTGTGGATGACGGCGGCGATGCGGTTCCCAGGGCGTGCGCCAGAAAGTCTTCGGATCGCCGTCCATCGCCCGATACGCCTCGCTGCCGGACGACTCGCTATCGACCGTCACCTGCACCGCAACCGTGCGGCTCTCCGCATCGGCCGGTCGACACAGGGCGATAACCGCAAGAGCGACAACCAACACGGCGAGCAACTTGCTTCGCATGGCTCCATCCTTATTGGGTTTGACGGAAAGAGGCGCGAGTACGGCGGGCAGTTCAAAGGCGGGCAGGCCGGGGATGCAGGTAAATGGTATCCTGGCGAGGGGGGCGTGTCAACGTAGGTTCGGTCGTTGGGCGTGGTCGTTGAAAAGGCCGTGTGCCACTGCTTGCAAGCAAGCAGTGCCGCGGACTCGAGTCTACAACTCCGCAAACACGCACTGCTTGCAAGCAAGCAGTGGCACACGTTTTCGCCCATGGCACCCGTGGCGCCTACACACCTAAACCGAAGATCCAATAAACCAGAGCAATCACTCCGCCGGCCGCGACTGCCGCGACGGCGACACCCGCGATGTCGATCAGACCAGGGCGTGGGATCTCGAAGCCGGGAAGGTCGATCCACAATCGCCGCGGTGCCGGTTCCACGCCCGGCGGTAGCGTGAACGGCTCGGTCTCCGGTTCGCCGGGTCCCACTGGAGTGCGCAGGCACTGGTAAAACCGATCGAGCTTCTTTCCATCCACGGGACGCGTCAACAGGCTCACCGCCACCAGCGAGACCAGCCCGGTGGTCAGGTAGAAGATAATCTGCCAGGGCTGTTGCAGGACCAGTTGTGGACCGTCGGCAGTGTCCTTGGAAAAGGTAAGAAACGCGGGCAGGTATTCGGCAAATCGGGCGTTGAAATCCCAGAGCACGTTGCCCAGCACGCTGATCTTGCTGGTCACCAACAGCGAGGCGAACGTGACCAGTGTACCGGCCCAGGCCCCGGCGGTGGTGGTTCGCCGCCAGAAGAGGCCGGCCCAGAAGACCATCCCCATCACGGCCGACACCTTCCAAAAGACCTCCAGCCCTTGGACCACGTCTTCCAGGCTTAGCGCAAAGAGGACGCCAGCCACCGCCACCAGCGCGGCGACATACCGGCCGACCAGCATGTAATGCCGGTCGGAGGCACGCGGAACCAAACACTTGCGGTAAATGTTTTCGGTAAACAGGGCCGAACAACCGACCATGAAGGCGTCGCAGGAACTCATCACCGCGGCCAGCATCGAAGCGATGAACAGGCCCACCAACCCCGACCAGAGCAGCTTGCTGGCCATCAGTCCATAAACCTCGTCGCCCTCGACGGCCGGATCCTGGCCGGCGTAGATCGCCACGGCACACAGGCCGGTCAGCGCCCAGGCGATGGTACAGAACCGTTTGAAGAAGATGCCGCAGGTGAGCCCCACGCGGCTTTCCATCTCGGTTTTTCCCGCCCCGCACATACCCATCGTATGTGGCTGCGTGCCGAAGCCGACCAGTCCGTTGAGCGAAACGATGACGATGAAGAACAGGGTAATCTCTCCGGGAGCGACGAGCGTGAACATATCGGTCTTCTCGATGGTCTGCCCATGTTCGTTGACGCCCGGGTGACCGGCCTCTTCGGCTTCGGCCAGCACCTGTTCGTACTTGACGGTCATCGCCTCGTCGACCTTCTCGCGCAACCCACTCATGCCGTCGACCGCGCTGAGGGCAAAGGGGAGGATGATGAACGAAAGGACGATGGTCAACAGCCCCTGTATGAAGTCGGTAACGATGGCCGCGTTGAGCCCGCCGGCGATCCCGTAGATGCCGAACATGACCGTCATGGCGACGATGGCGTACTCGCGCGGAATCTGACCACCAGAGACGGCCGTGACGATGGCCGCGGCGCCGCAGAGCATGACGCCGATGTTGACGATCAGGTTGATGATTCCCATGATCGCGTAGAGAACGGCCACGCCGCGATCGAATCGGGCCTCGAAGTAATCGCCCGTGGTCACCGCCCGCATACGGCGAAACATGGGCGCGATGAGCCAATAGAACGGTGTGGGAAAGACCCAGAACAACTGATACCAGATACCCGAGGCACCGACGCTGTAGGTCTTCGAGGCGACGCTGACGGCCTGATCGGAATGGGTACCGGTGCCGAAGTTGAAGAACATCATCATCAGCTTGCCCGACTTCCGGTCGCTGATGAAGAAGCTGCTCGAACTCTTCACTTTCCGAATCGCCCAGGTGCCCAGCGCGGTGATTCCGATCAGATAGACCACGACCACCAGCCAGTCGAGAAGATGGATGCCGAGCCCGTGAGTGGGAAGAGCAGCGAGCATGAGGTGTTCCTGGTGATGGGGGGTGATTGAACTTTCCGAATTCGGCACTTATAGTAGCCATCTCGCGGAGCGAGATGGCTACTATACGAAAACGTTGCCCCCAACGTCCTAACCGACCCGCCACGGCTCGTCAAGTATTTCATCTTGACACGTTTTCCGAAAAGGGGCACGATGGGAACCGCATGGCGCATCGATGGATCGAGCAAGTGAGGACGGACATGACGTCGCGCGAGTTGGTCATCAGGACGCTGAAGCACGAACCGGTCGAGCGATTGGCTCGCGATCCTTGGGCTTCGCCCGGGGTGAAGATGCTCCACGGCGAGGAGCTGCGCGATCTGCTGGTCCGTTTTCCCAGCGATTTCGCCGAACCGGATTTCCGGCCGCCCCACGGACGGCGGCCCTCGGAAACGTCTCTGGAAATCGGCCGGCATACCGACGCCTGGGGATGTACGTGGAACGTCGCCCGACGGGGTACGCGAGGCCGGATCGTGGGACGTCCGCTCTCCGATCTGTCGCACCTCGACGGCTACCGCGTGCCCGCCCAGTGGCTCGACGGCGCCGATTTCTCTCGCGTCGACGCCGGTTGCGCGGCCACGAGCCGATTCGTCTTGGCCCGGACCGATGTGCGGCCGCTGGAGCGCCTCGGGTGGTTGCATGGGATCGAGAAAACGCACATTGATTTGGCCTACGGCAAGAAGACGCTGCTCGACCTGTTGGCCATGATCCACGAGTTTCACTGCCGCCAACTCCGGCGTTGGGCCGAGACCGACGTCGACGGCGTGGCGATAGGCGATGCTTGGGGCGCGGCCCAGTCGGCGTGGATTGCCCCGGCCCTGTGGAATGAAATCTTCCGGCCCCTGTACGAAGAGTATTGCGATATCCTCCGCGCCGGCGACAAGTTCGTCTTCTTCGACGGCGAGGGAGATCTCGGGGTCCTTTTCCCCGATCTGGCCGAGATCGGCGTCGACGCGGCGGGTGCGGATCTTTCCCGCATGGACGCCGGCTCGCTGGCCCGCCAATTCCGCGGCCGGATCACCTTCTGGGGCGAGATCGACCGGCGGCGAATTCTCCCCTTCGGCACGACCGAGAAAGTCCGCTCGGCGGTCACCCGGCTGCGCGACCTGTTGGATTTCGGCCAAGGTGGCGTCATCGCCCGATGCCGATGGGACCTTGATGTCCCTCTGTCCAACGTCACCGCCGCGCTGGATCAATGGAACCTGCCGACGCCGGCCCGGTTTTGAGAGGCCCGATGCACATAACGCCAATACGGCCGTCGTCGCGTTGCTGAAGGCGCGTCGTCCACGTGGCAGCTTCGCAACCGTTCACACCCCGAGAAATTACACGGGCATCGCTGGAAGCTCACGCAGAGGCGCGGAGCACGCGGAGTCTTCTTTGAGTTTCTTGGCTGGGGTCATAAACATATGTATACTCCCCGAATGTTCGGGAGCCGTCAATCCCCATTTCCGGGCCACGGACGAAATGCTCGTCCTTCCCTGGGAGATGCCAAGAAGTTCCAGCCAAAAGAGGGGGTCGGGAGTTTACAAATTCGCGCCGGGGGAGTATGCTCCATTGGGAAATTAACTTTTGCGGGAGATGAAAGGAGCGGGATTATGTCGTCAGGCGCCCAGCGTAAGGGGTTCGAGGCCACGGGAAAGATGAAGGGGCTGATGTTTGACTACTTCAGCGCGCTGTCGCGCGGCGCCGAAGAGGGGAAGAAGACGGCCTGGTGTACCAGTGTGGGTCCGGCCGAGTTGCTTCGGGCGCTGGGCTACAATGTCTATTTTCCCGAGAACCACGGCGCCATGTTGGGCGCCACCCGCATGGCCACCGACTTGATCCCGGCGGCCAACGCGCGGGGTTTTTCGCCCGACATCTGCTCGTATCTGACCAGCGACATCGGGTCGTATCTCAAAGACCAGAGCCCGTTGCAGAAGATGAAGTTGCCCGGCCCGC
This sequence comes from uncultured Planctomycetaceae bacterium, assembly GCA_964444795.1. Taxonomy (GTDB): domain Bacteria; phylum Planctomycetota; class Planctomycetia; order Pirellulales; family Thermoguttaceae; genus JABMRP01. The sequence continues at coordinate 27,534 of CAYUIQ010000002.1, read as the reverse complement.
CCAAGGCCGACGTGTTGGTCTACAACACGAATCAATGCCGCGACGTGCAGGATTGGTTCCAGTTCTATGCCCGGGAGTGGAACGTCCCCTGCCTGGGGATCCACACCCCGCGCTCCATTGGCGAGGTGGACGACGCGATGGTCGACTACATGGCCAAGAAAACCGAGGCGCTGGTCGAGCCGTTGGAGTCGATCATCGGCGCGAAGCTGGATATCGACAAGCTACGCGAGACCATCGGTCTGTCGAAGCAGTGTACCGAGCTATGGAAGGGCGTGCTGGAGGCGGCGGCCGCCGTGCCCTCGCCGCTGACCTTTTTCGACGGCACCGTGCAGATGGGTCCGGCCGTCGTATTGCGGGGCCTGCAAGAGGCGGTCGACTATTACAACCTGCTGTTGCCCGAATTGCAGCAACGCGTGGCCGACGGTATTGGCGCGGTCGAAGGCGAACGCTTCCGCATCTACTGGGAAGGAATGCCCGTCTGGGGGAAACTCAAGGACCTCTCGCAGCAGTTCCTCGCCCTGCAAACGTGCGTCGTCGCATCGACCTATTGCAATAGTTGGATCTTCGACGATCTCGACCCGGCCGATCCGTTCCGCGGCATGGCCCGGGCGTATTCCGGTCTCTTCATCTGCCGCGGCGAAGAGGCCAAGGAGGCGTACATTCGCCGAATGGTCGAGAAGTACAAGATCAACGGCATCCTCTTCCACGACGCGAAGACCTGCCCCAATAACTCGAACAACCGCTACGAAATGCCCCAACGTCTGCAGAAGGAATTGGGCGTCCCCTACCTGGTGATCAACGGCGATCTGAACGATCTGCGGTTGTATTCCGAGGAGCAATCGCGCACCAACATTGAGGCCTTTGCCGAGCAATTGGCCGAAGTGTGAGCGATGGAATATTTCCGCGGGATTGACATCGGCGCTTCCACCGCGAAGCTGGTCGTCATCGACCGCGACCGCCGGGTCGCCGGCCGCGCGATACGCGCCTCGGGCGTGAATTATACGGAAACGGCCGAGATATTGTGGCGCGAGGTTGCCGACGCCGCCGGGCTCGACGAGTCGGATGTCCGCCGCACGATTTCCACCGGTTACGGTCGCGACAACGTGCCCTGGGCCGACGGCAAGATGACCGAACTGGCTTGCCACGGAAAAGGCGCCTACGACCATTTTCGCCGGGCGATCACGGTGATCGATATCGGCGCGCAGGACAACAAGGTAATCCAGCTCAACGCCGCCGGACGGCGCACCGGGTTCAAGATGAACCGTAAGTGCGCGGCCGGAACGGGTTCCTTTCTGGAGGAGATCGCCCATCGGCTCGATCTGCCGGTGGCCGATCTCAACGATCTGGCCGAGCGTTCGACCAAGGACCTCAGGCTGGGCAGTTTCTGCACGGTGTTCGCCGCCACGGAGATCCTCGGGAAGATTCGCGCCGGCGAGCAAGTGGAAGACATCGTCAAAGGCGCGTTTCGCTCGGTGGCGCAGCGCATTTTCGAGATGGATACCGTCGACGGCACGCTGGTGATGACCGGCGGCGTGGTCGCCCACAACCGGCTGCTGACCGAGATGGTGGGCCGCGCGTTTTCGACCGAAGCCCTCACGCCGCCGGCGCCGCAATACGTCGGCGCGCTGGGAGCCGCCCTGTTTGCATTGGAAACTAATGACAACGTTTAGCCCGGGCTAAACGCACAAGGAGAATCGAATGCTCATCGCCAACCCGCCCGTCGCGCTGACCGACAATCTGCTGATGCTGGGAACGGCCCCCTATCCGATTTATCTACTCAAAGGTCAAAATGAAGGCGCGATCTTCGAGGGGGGCATCGGTCCCATGGGGCCCGTATTGCGCGAGCAACTGGCCGAACTGGACATCGCCGGCGAGTATATCAAGCAAGTGATCCTTGCCCATGGGCATCCCGACCACGTGATGGCCGTGCCCGAGTTTCGCCAGATGTTCGACCCGGTTTCGGTCGCCGCCTCGGAGATCACGGCCAAGACGCTTTCCTCGGAGAAGGCGATCGGTTTCTTCTGCAAGATGGACGACGCGCTGAGCGGTTCGCTTCGCGAGGTCGGCGTCATCGGCCCGGAACATACCCGCTCGCCGCTGGCCGAGAATTGCATCACGGTCGATCGGATTCTCAAAGAGGGTGATACGATCACCGTCGACGAGCTGACGGTCGACGTGCTGGAAACGCCCGGCCACAGCGATTGCAGCCTCAGTTTTCATCAGCCCGAGGAGAAGTTTCTGATCATCTCCGACGCCAGCGGTTACTATCTGCCGGAGCAGGACGATTGGTGGCCCAACTACTTCGGCAGCTACGCGAGCTACCTGTCGTCGATGCGGCGTCTGGCTGACCTGGGTGCCGAGACCCTCTGCCTAAGCCACAACGGCGTCATCCAGGGCGCCGACGAAGTGCGGGCCTATTTCGACCGCGCCATCGCCGCCACCGAAGCCTATCACCGCCGCATCGTCGAAGAAACCCAAGCCGGCAAGTCCGTCCGCCAGATCGCCGAAACGCTGGGCAGCGAAGCGTACGAAAAGACCCCCTTGCTCCCGCTGGAGTTCTTCCAGAAGAACTGCTCGTTCCTGGTCAAGCAGTCGCTGAAGCACGAAGGGATCGGTGAAGAGGGGGGGTGAGGGAGTGTGGCTGAGGTTGCCCAATAGGCGTGCGGGTTGAGTCTGCAATTCTCGGGGCTATGGGCAGGAAATCCGCCGCCGAGCCCATCTGCAGAGGGGTTTCTTCACCGATAGGCCTGGAAAAATGTCCAGATCGTGGGGTATCTTTGGGTTGGTGCGACACGTTCCCTCTCTTCCGACCTCGATACGACGTTCCGATGACCGACGACTTCTCATCCTGGGCCGGCCAAATCAAGCGATTGCACGCGGCGCTGGGGCAATTGGAGCCGGAGGCCGCTTCGATCGGCGTCGAAAAGCCCGAGGGCCGGGAATGGTTCGATCTGCTACGCAATAAACTGCTGGGGGAATTGGATTTCGAGCCGTTGCTGGTCGTGGCCGTGGTGGGGGGTACCAACATCGGGAAATCGGTGATCTTCAATCACCTCGCCGGCGAGGTGGCCAGTGCGGTAAGCGCGTTGGCCGCCGGCACAAAGCATCCCGTTTGTCTCGTGCCCGAGGGACTCGACGATCCGGCCGTTCTGAAGCAGCGGTTCGAGCAGTTTCAGCTCTGCCCCTGGCAGTCGGCCGAAGACGCGCTGGAAGACAGCCCCGAGCATCGCGTCTTCTGGCGCAAAGGCAAGAACGTTCCGCCAAGGCTGCTCCTGCTCGACGCGCCCGACGTGGACTCCGACATCACCGTCAACTGGCACCGTTCCCGGGCAATTCGCCAGGCGGCCGACGTACTGGTGGCCGTCCTGACCCAGCAGAAGTATAACGACGCGGCGGTCAAGCAGTTCTTCCGTGAGGCGGCCGCCGCCGATAAACCGTTCGTGGTTGTGTTCAACCAGTGTGACCTGGAATCGGACCGGGAGTACTGGCCGCAGTGGCTGGCTACGTTTTGCCGCGAGACGGGAGCCCGGCCCGAGTTGGTCTACGTCGCACCCTACGATCGCGAAGCGGCCGAGACACTCCAGTTGCCGTTCTACTCCGTCGGTCTCGACGGTCTCCGGCCGCCCGGTGAACCGTCGTCCCTACGCGACGATTTGGCCTCGCTCCACTTCGATGCGATCAAGATTCGCACCTTTCGCGGCGCGCTGGGCCGCGTGTTGGATGGGCAGTCGGGCCTCGGCGCCCATCTCGACACGATCCGAGCCACGGCGGGCGAGTACGCCGCGGCGGAAGAGGTCCTCTCGGCCACGGAAATGGCCCGCGTCTCCTGGCCGACGCTGCCGGCCTCGGTGCTGGTCGACGAGATCCGGCAATGGTGGGATACCGATCGCCGCCCGTGGTCGCGGCGGGTCCACGGTTTCTATCGCACGTTGGGCCGCGGTGTGACCTGGCCGGTGCGCAGTGCGTGGACCGCGATGGCCGGCTCGGCAACCGATCCCCTGGCCGCTTTCCAGGCCCGGCAGCGCGGGGCCGTGGTCACCGCGGTCGAGAAGATGCTCGACGAGTTGGAACGCCTGGCCAAGGTGGGCAACGACACGCTTCAACCCCGGCTGATGCAGTTGCTCGGGGGCGACGTCCGTGCCGGGCTGCTGCAGCGGGTGCAGTCGGCTCACGGCGAGTTGCCCATCGTCGACGACGACTATCGGACGTTTGTCCGCGCGGAGTTGGACCAGTGGAAACGGGAGAGCCCTCGCGCCGTCGCTTTCCTTCGATCGTTGGATCACGCCGCGGCGCTGGCCCGGCCGGCGATTACCGTCTCGCTGGCGGTGACCGGTTTTGCCGTGGCCGGCGATCTGGTCGGACAAGCGGCGGCCCACGCGGCCGGCCACACGGCCAGCGAACTGGCCATCGCCGGCGGCATCACCGGCGGCGGAGAAGTGCTGGTCAGCTCGACCAGCGAAGGCATCCGTCAGGCCGCCGCACGGCTCTTCTCCCGCCTGCAGAATCGCTACGCCCAACAGCGGGCCCAGTGGTTGGCCGGATGGTTGGAAAACGAACTGCTGGGGTCGCTGTTGACCGACCTGCGCCGCGGCGCGGAAGTACCCAAAGGCGACGCGTTTCTCGAAGTCGAGACGTTGGCCGTGTCGCTGGTTCGACAATCCGAGGGTTCGCCGCGGACGTGTGAATAATCCGTGTTAGCACCCCTTTGACGAAGTGACATGGGTGCCTGTTGATCGTCCATACTTACATTCTACGACGAAATACGTGTCGCCACAATATTCCCAGGGGCTTATGGAGATTCGGTTTGGAGGCCCGATATCTTCTGGGGGCTCGCTGCGCTCGACCACCAGGCACCCTCCGTTTGAAACTGCCCCGTTTTCCGGTCGCAGGCGACCGGGCTAACCCTCGATTGGCGCATGCCCCCGGGCGTACTCGCGCAGTGCATGAACGTTCTCCGGCGCCGTGTCACGGGTGACTTCGCAGCCGGCGGCGACGATGAATCGGGGGCCGGCCTCGCGGTGACATTGGGCCACGGCCGCGGTGATCGACTCGGGGGTGCCGTTGCGCAATACGGCCACCGGATCGAGATTACCGGCGAGTACCTGGTCGGGACCCATCTGGCGGCGGGCCTCGGCGACCGAGACCATGTAATCGAGGTCGACCAGATCGCATCCCAGACGGCCCACCTCGGCCAGACTGCGGCTAATGTTGCCGCAGATGTGCAGCCGGACCTTGGTGCCCATCTCGTGCAGGGCGTCGACCATTTTCTTCTCGTAGGGCCAGACGAACTCTCCGTAGAGTTGCGGCCCGACCAGCGACGCGGCCGCATCGCCGAGGCCGATGATATCGACGCCCGCCTCGACTTGGGCCTTGGCGAAGCGGAGTTCCATCTCCAGAATGAAATCGAACAGATCGCGTACGAAGGCCGGGTCGTCGTAGAAATCCAACATCAGGCGGTTGATTCCCCGCAGGTCGGCCGCCTCGGCACATGGGCCCTCGATCCAACCTTCGATGAATTTCTCGCCGCCGACGCGTTCCTTGAAGATCGCCGCCGCTTGCACCCGATCGCCCATCCGCCCGGCCGTCGGATCGGGGATTTTCAAACCGGCCAGTGTCGTCTTCTCGGAGAGCAGCGACCGGTTCTCGTCGATGGCCGGCGGCTGGTCGTCGAAGAAGTGGACCTTCGCCCCGCAGTCGGTCGCCTCGCGGGCCGGATCGGAGATGCACGACACGTAGTCGAAGTCGTACGCTTCGGCCGTGCGGATCTGGGCTTCCACCAGGACGCGCGCGTCGGCGGCATACTCGCCGTAAGGCCGGCCGACGTGGTCGGCGGCGAACATCATCGTGATGGGCATCTGCGCCAGGCAGTCGGGCGTGCCGCCTTCGAGGGTGGCTAGAATCCGGTCGTGTCCGTTCATGCGGCCTCCTCACAAATGATCGATTCGTTGAAACTGGTGGCCACGCGGTGACCGGGCCGCACGGTGAGAAACCGATCGTCGTCCCAGGGACCGTCGACAAGCTGCCGGATGAGCGTCATGTCGCCGGCGACTTTCGCGTATTTCATCTCCTTATCGGCCGCCTGACGCTCGGTTTCCCGCTCGAAACGGTCGTCCAACTCGATCCCCATTTCGACGAAGGTCATTTGGCTGTAGTTGGCGGTCATGTCGTGCAATTGCTCGTAGATGAACTTGGCGTTGTCCGCGCCGTATTTCTCGACCATCTCCTCGTACGACTGCACCATGCCGTGTTGCTGTTGGATCGAATCGGGACCGTACTGGCCGATGTCCTGAGCACGCTCGATCCAACCGCTGGTCTTGAAATAGACACCCGGGTTGGCGGTGAAGTAGTCGAGGTAGCGTTCCTTGCTCCCCAGGAAAAGTGTCATGCAGTCGTGTGCCCGGGGAACGATCAGGGGGATCTTCGTGGCCTGCAATCCGACCAGACCGTTGCTACACAGCCCGTAGCCCCAGAGGACGGCGTCGTAGTCGTCCGGATCGACCGCGGCGAGCACTTCCCGCAGGCGGCGGCTCATGAGCTTTTGGCCGATGTCGTGTAGTCCCTTGGGAAGGAACTCGACGTCGACGACATTGGGAGATTGGGCCACGACGGTGCAGAACTCGCGATAAAGGACTTCGCAAGCGATCAGTTTCAGACGCAAGGGAGGGACTCCGCAAACAGGAGGATGAACGGTTCGAGGAAGAACAGCCCCATTTTACAGGAAGTCGCGGGGATCTTCGAGAGGGACGTCCGTTGACGAAAAAAGCCGGCGGGCCCCAAACGTGTACCGCCGCGCGGGGTCACGATGGGGGCTCGCCGGCAATCGCGTGGGAGCCTCTCTCCTGGAGTTTTCAAAGGGTTGCTCGCGGGCGTCTTGCCCGACAGTCCATTACGAGCAACCCATGCTATTTCCGCAGATGTGGCAGAGGTAGCAATTCCCATTGCGAACGGTAATGGCCCCGCAATTGTCGCACGCCGGGGCGTCGGCCTGAAAGGTGGCAAACTGCTCGTTGGGACCGGCATGCGTGGCACCCGTCTCCGGTTGGCCCGCCCGAGAGGTCCGCCGCAATAGCAGTGTCCCCGCTTCAATCGCCCTGTGCGTCTCGCCGTTGGTGCCCGCGTGGGGAGCGGGAACTCCGTTGCCGGCGGTGGAGCCATTGGGCTTGGCCGGTCCTGGCCCGGGGTTCGGCCCGCCTGCCTTCGTGGCGGCGGGCCCGGGCTCGGTTTCCGTGTCGCCGCCTTCGGTTGGTTCTTTTTTCACCCCTTCGGGCTGGGCGGGGATTCCCCTGTTGGCCTCCCGATAGCCGGGCAGGAAGGTGACCCCCAACCAGCGGAAGATGTAGTCGACGATACTCTTGGCGAATCGCACGTCGGGGTTCTTCGTATGGCCCATCGGCTCGAACCGGGTGTGCGAAAACTTGTTGACGTACACGTCCAGGGGCACGCCGTACTGTAAACTCATCGACACGGCCGTGCCGAAACAGTCCATCAGGCCGCCGATCGTACTCCCTTCCTTAGCCATGGTGATGAACATTTCACCCGGCCGGCCATCGGGATACAGGCCGATGGTAATGTACCCTTCGTGGCCGGCAACGCTGAACTTGTGGGTGACCGACTGGCGGGTGTCGGGCAATCGTTCGCGGCGGGGCGCCAGAATCAGCTTCTCTTTCTCGGCCGCCTTATCCGCTTCGCTCTGCGTGTTCAGCGGTTGCGCGCCCTTGGAGCCGTCGCGGTAGACGGCCAGCGCCTTCAGGCCCAACTCCCACCCTTGCGTATAAGCTTGGGCAATGTCCGCCGTGGTACAGTCCTTGGGCAGATTGACCGTCTTGGAAATCGCCCCGGAAATAAACGGCTGCGCGGCGGCCATCATCTGCACGTGGGCTTGCCAGGGTATCGAGCGGATTCCGTTGAGCGGCTGGAAGGCGCAATCGAAAACCGCCAAGTGCTCGTCTTTGAGGTCGGCGGCCCCTTCGATCATATCTTCGCGCTCGATGTGAGCCACGATCGACGCGATTTCCTCCTCGCTGTATCCCAGCTTGGCCAGGGCCAGGGGAACCGTCTGGTTGACGATCTTCAGCATCCCGCCGCCGGCCAACTGCTTGTATTTGACCAGCGCGATGTCCGGCTCGATGCCCGTCGTATCGCAATCCATCATGAAACTGATGGTCCCGGTCGGTGCCAGCACGGTTGCCTGGGCGTTGCGGAACCCGTGGCGCCGGCCGCCGGCCAACACTTCGTCCCAGACGTTTCGCGCCGCGGCGGCGAGATAATCGGGGCAGGCGGCAATCTCCTCGACCTTCTCCCAGTGCATGCCCATGACACGAAGCATCGGCTCGCGGTTCTCCTCGAAATCCTCGAATGGACCCACCGCGGCGGCCAATTCCGCGCTCGTCCGGTTGGCCGTGCCGTGCAGCAGGGCGGTGACCGCCCCGCAGATGCCGCGGGCTTCGTCCGAGTCGTAGGGTAATCCGGCGGCCATGATTAGGCTGCCCAGATTGGAATACCCCAACCCCAGCGGGCGAAAGCGGTGGCTGTTGGCCGTGATTGGCTTGGTTGGATAGCTGGCGTGGTCGACGAGGATCTCCTGGGCGATGAACACCAGCCGGCAGGCCGCCTGAAACCGCTCGGTGTCGAACGTCCCGTCTTCCCGGCGAAACCTCATCAAATTGATGCTCGCCAGATTGCAGGCCGAATCGTCGACGAACATGTACTCCGAGCAGGGGTTCGAGGCGTTGATTCGGCCGGAATTCGGACACGTATGCCAGCGGTTGATCGTCGTGTCGTATTGCACGCCGGGATCGCCGCACGACCAGGCACACTTGGCCATGCGGTCCATCATCTCGCGAGCCTCGTAGACCGGTCCCTCGCGATCCTTCTGGGTGACCCATCGGGTCGTCCACGGCTGATCCGCGGCGACCGCCTCCATGAACTCGTCGGAAATCCGTACCGAAAGGTTCGCGTTCTGGAAGAGGACCGAACTGTAAGCTTCCTCCGGATCGTAACCCTGCTCGACAAGCAGCCGCGACTTCTTCTCCTCGCGCCACTTGCACTCGATGAACTCCATGACGTCGGGATGCCAGTCTTTGATCGATTGCATCTTCGCCGCCCGCCGTGTCTTGCCGCCGCTTTTGACCACCGCCGCAATCTGGTCGTAAACGCGCATAAACGACAGCGGTCCCGAGGGCCGGCCGCCGCCGGATAGTTTCTCCCGATGCGAGCGGAGCGTGGAGAGGTCGGTGCCCGTGCCCGAGCCGAATTTGAACAACATGGCCTCGCTGCGAGCGAGTTCCATGATGTCTTCCATGTTGTCGTCGACGCTTTGAATAAAGCAGGCCGAGGCTTGGGGGAAGTCGTAGGGATTCTCCGGCTGGCGAACCGATTGCGACTCGGCGTCCCAATACCAGTTGCACGGCGCCCCGCGAACGTTGTACTGCTGCGACAGCCCCACGTTGAACCAGACCGGAGAGTTGAACGCGGCATGTTGATGCAGGCACAGCCAAGTCAGATCGCGGTAGTACGTCTCGCCGTCGGCGGCATCGGCGAAATAGCCGTCCTCGACGCCCCAGTCGGCGACGGAACGGCAGACGCGATGAATCAACTGCCGAACGCTCTTCTCACGCTCCGGCGTGCCGACCTCGCCGTAAAAGTACTTACTGACCACGACGTTGGTGGCCAATTGGCTCCAGGTGGATGGAATCTCGCAGTCGTTCTGCTCGAAAACCACCTCACCGTTCTCGCCCTTGATGGCCGCGGTTCGCAGCTCCCACTCGACCGTGTCGAACGGATCGGCCGCGTCGGCCGGGCAAAAGACGGGCTTGATGGACAAACCGCGCGAGGTATCCGCTTTTCTCCGCGGATCCTGCGCTGTGGTCCGGCTCTGTTCTGTGGTCCGGCTCTGTTCGGCCATCGTGGCCGCTTTGCCGGCGTCCTTGGCATCCATGTGACTCATGACTGAACTCCTTCCAGACTTTGGTCGGGTATCCCTCCCGAACAGTATACATTAGTACATGCTTAGTTTCGGCGATGATACCCCATGCCGTCAAGAGAAATCGAGACCGAAAACAAGCCTGCCAAACCCCCTTGATAGGGGCATCTAGATGCGTTGTACACACCCATATATTGTGGCACTGCCTCAGAAAACCACAACATACGGGAGTATCGTTAAAAAGTGTACTCGGATGTGAATGAGAGTCAATGAGGGTTGTGAATTTTTCCAAACAGCTTGAACAGTCACGATTTGTGGCAACGGCGGATTTTTGCCCGAACCCGGGTCGCAACCGATATTCCGTTCGTAACGCGTTGTCATAAAAGGCATTACGGAAATTCGCTCAACTATCGAACAGATGATCGTGAGGACCACGATTTTTCGGAAAAAACGGATCCCGCAGTGGCGAGAGATGGGAAGACCACGGAAGAGAGGGAATCCAGTCAAATCCGTGAACAAGGCTCACCGCGGAAAATGAATGGTCCGGTGGGATGGACGCCAAGAGCGCGGACTGGCAACACGATGCCTGCCGCTGAGCAGCTCCCCCCAAGAAGCCCGGGCAGTGACCCATGGGCCCTGCCTGTCGTAGCGAGGGATTTACGCCACGTCGATCTTGTTGATCTTGACCCGGGTGTACAGTTGGCGGTGTCCCGACTTGCGGCGGAACTTCTTTCGACGGCGAAACTTACGGACGAAGAGCTTGGTTCCCTGGCCAACGCCCAACACCTCGGCCGTCACACTGGCTTCGTCGACCAGAGGTTGTCCCAACTTCAAGCCATCTTCGCTGCTGCACGCCAGCACGCGGTCGAACTTGAACTCGGAACCGGCGGACAACTGACGATAGTCGACTTCCAGTTCCTGGCCTTCTTCGACGCGAAACTGTCGCCCACTATCTTCGATAATCGCGTACATCGTCGTTCCTGCGGAATACGAACATGCTTTGGCAAACCTATTACTATAGCGGACGACCGCGCCCGGGAAAAGGGGACCGGCGCCTTGTCGTGCGTATCATTCCCAGACCCCCTGGGGGCAAGAGGATCCTCTTCCCACCCAGGGGTATTGGCAACGCTGCTAGGTGGCGATTTTCACCGGCCGGCCGTCGGCATCGACGCACTGGACCACCAAATGATCCGGCGCAACGTCTTGGATACCAACGAGTTCCACCGTCATCCCCCCTTCGGCCTCGAATCGAACGAGTTCCTTACGCTTGTTGTTATTGAGATAATCAGCCACTTCGGGGGCCACATTGACACTCACCCGGGCCACTTTCGTGTTCTTGCCCACCAGCATGAGTTGGCGAACAACCTCAATGGCCATGCTCTCGTCCGTCTTGACGAATCCTGTTCCGCGACAGACGGGGCAATCGGCATAGACACTGCTCTTGAGACTGGTGCGGATTCTCTGGCGGGTCATCTCGATCAGCCCGAAAGGACTGGTTCGGAGGATCTTCGTGCGTGCCCGATCCCGTTTTACCGCCTCGCGGAGCGCCCGCTCGACACCTCGGCGATGTTTCTCTTTGCGCATGTCGATGAAGTCGTTGACGACCACGCCGCCGAGATCGCGGAGACGGAGTTGCCGGCTGATCTCGCGCGCGGCCAGCAGGTTGATCTGGTAGGCCGTTTCTTCGGCCGATCCATCGGCGGCGCGGAAGTTTCCGCTGTTGACGTCGATCGCCACCAGCGCTTCGGTCTGGTCGATGACGATCGAACCCCCCGCTTTCAGAGGGAGTTTGCGCTGGTGAATCCGGGCGATTTCTTCGTCGAGGTGGTATTTATGGAACAGGGGTTCCTTGCCCTCGTAGAGCTGCAGCCGACCGACGTGGCGCGGCATGACCATTTGGAGAAATTCCTTCGCTCGTTCATACGCCGACGGTTCGTCGATGTAGATGGCGTCGACCTCGCTGGTGAAGATATCGCGAATGGTCCGGATGATCATGTCGCTTTCTTGGTAGATATCCACCGGAGCGGGGCATTTTTTCAGCCGCCGCACGATGACCTTCCACAACCGGAGCAGGTAGGCCAGATCGCGGGAGAGTTCTTTCTTGGTCCGGTCGCTGCCGGCGGTTCGGACAATGAATCCCAATCCCTTGGGCGGGTTGAGTTCCACGAGGATGTCGCGGAGGCGGCGCCGGACATCTTCGTCTTCGATCTTTCGAGAGACGCCGATGCGCCCCAATGCCGGCATGAGGACCACGTACCGCCCGGGGATGCTGATGTAGGTGGAGAGTGTGGGGCCCTTGGAACCGATGCCTTCCTTAATCACCTGGACCAGAACTTCATCACCGCGGCGGAGGATGTCCTGGATGGGCGGTTTAACGCGGGGCCGGCTTCCGGGACGGGATGTGCGGCCTTTGGGTCGGGACGATCCGCCGCCAGCGGACTTACCCTGGCCGGTTTCCTGGTCGTCGGGACCTTCGTCCGCGTCGTTCTTGCCGGCGTCGTTTCTGGCGGCGTCGTTTCTGGCGGCACTGCGCCGCGGGGGCACGTCGAGAGCTTTTGCGGGATCGAATCCGCCCTGGCGAAAATACTGGGGTTCCAAGTCGCTGACGTGCAGAAACCCATTGCGGCCGACACCGAAATCGACGAAGGCGGCTTGAATACTGGGCTCCAGATTGACAACTTTGCCCTTATAGATATTTCCGACGTAGTTATCCTGGCTGGTTCGCTCGACGTAGAGTTCTTCGAGGATTCCTTCCTCGACTATCGCAATCCGGCACTCTTCCGGCTGCGACACGTTGATTAACATTTCCTGCTTCATTTTTTCGCTTTCTCATTCGGCATGGCCGTTGAGTATGCATGGGATCGCTCCCCACGACGTCTCGGCCGGGCCGGTTGGGGTCTGGCCGATTCATCATTGTAGTCCGATCCGGGTTCGCTTCAGGAAGACGGCGTCGGTATCCCGGTCACCCCTTTCCAAGTCGTCCAGCTCCATCGCCCTCAACACGTCGCGCGGGCTGGGAGCGCCGGGCCGGGTGGCGTCGAGGCGGATGGTCAGCACGCCGTCCTGGAGCGTCAGTTGCTCAAGGAAATCGTGCAGATCGATCGGCTCTTCGCGTCCCGGCCGGCATAAGGGGTAGTACCGGCAGGCCAACACGGCCGCCACTCGCAGGGCAGCGGTCTCGCGGCGTTTCCGTGGAACGGCGATCTGGTGGGTTGTGCTTTGCAGCCTCGCTTTCATCTTGCCTCCGGGGCGAAGCCAACAGGCCGCGCCGAAGGCGAGTCCCAGCGGCAGATGAGGCCGCAGGCGATCGAGCAAAGCGTCGGCCGAACAGGGCACTTCCAACTCCAACTCCAGTTCCATCACCTCGTCGAGGCCTTCGATCCCCACGGCCAGAGCCGAGGGGAAACTAATTCTGGGCTTAGGGTGATACCCTTGACTCATGCCCAGCGGCACTCCGGCGCGGCGAAAAACTCGTTCCACGTTGCGCGCGAGATCCCGATGCCCGATGAGGCGGAGATCTCCCGTCTTTGCAAAGCGAATGCGTACTCGTTGTCGAACCATTCGTTCTAGTTCGCGCTTCCCCGCCACTGCCGTTGTGGGCGGGGTATAAAAAATCGGTTGTTTGTTTCGTTGTTTCGTCGAACCCGCCCGCGAAAGTTCTCGGGGCGAGGTAACATCCTACGGCACCAGTTCGGGTGCGTATTTCTTCAATTCCTCCTTCAGGTAGCGGGCGATATCGCGGGCGTTTTCCATGGTCATCGCCCGGCGGGAAACCGCCTCGCACTGGTCAATCGTCACACTTCGGCAGGCTTTCTTGATCTCGGGAATGGCGCTGGGAGGAACGCTGAGCTGTCGCAATCCCAAGCCCAGCAAGAGCATCGTATACGTCGGACTTCCGCTCATTTGCCCGCAGAGGTTGGTCGGCACCTGGCGTTTTTGGGCGGCGTCGATCGTCGTGCGGATCAGTTTCAACACGGCCGGGTCCGCCGGGTTGTAGAGTCCCACCACGTCCTTGTTCGTCCGGTCCACGGCCAGCGTGTACTGGATCAGGTCGTTGGTGCCGATACTCAGGAAGTCGACTTCCTCGACGAACTGCTCGATCATCATCACGGCCGAGGGAACCTCGACCATCATCCCGACCTGCATCCGTCGATCGAACTCGATTTCGTGCTCGGCCAAGTCCTCGCGCACGTCGGCCAGCACCATCTTGGCCTGCCGCAACTCCAGGAGGGTCGAAATCAGCGGAAACATCAGCCGCACTTCTCCCAAGGCGCTGGCCCGCAACACGGCCCGCAACTGTGTGCGAAACAAGGACAAGTCGCGCAGCGCCAAGCGGATGCTCCGCAGTCCCAGGAACGGATTCCGCTCGTTGTCGACGCCGACCGCCTGGGGTAATTTATCCGCACCCAGATCAAATGAACGAATGGTCACCGGGCGGTTGTCCATCGCCCGAATGACCTCCGAATAGGCGTCGTAGTGGACCTCTTCGGTGGGCAATTTGTTGGACTTGAGGTAGAGAAACTCCGTTCGATAGAGGCCGATACCGTCGGCTCCCCGATCGATGCAATGTCCCACTTCGTCGGGAAACTCGATGTTTCCCATGAGCCGGACGTGGACCCCGTCGGCCGTTTCGGCGGGCAAGTCGCGCAGCGTTTCCAATTGCGCGGCCAGCGTGCGGATCTCCTCGACTTCGTGCCGGTAGCGAGCGAGCGTTTCCTCGTCGGGTTGGATGATTACCAACCCCTTGTCGCCGTCGATGATCACCGTGTCGCCGCCGGAGACGTCGGTAAGGAAGGCGCCCGTGCCGACAACGGCCGGGATCTCCAGCGCTTCGGCGACGATCGCCGTATGGCCTCCCGGCCCGCCGATCTCGGTGACGAATCCGCGGATAAACTTCCGGTCGAGATTGGCCGTTTCGCTGGGGGTCAGGTTGTGGGCCAGCAACAGCACCGGCGAGGTGAGATGGTCCATTCCTTCGCGCCGCTGACCGAGGAGATGGCGAAGGAGCCGTTTCTCGATATCAAAAATATCGTTGGCCCGCTCCAGGGTCTCGAAGACTTTGGCGTAGCGGCGCAGCGCGCGGGTCACGGCGTATTCGGGGGTATACTTGCGTTGGCGGATCATCTCCTCCAGCTCGCCGTGCAGTCCCGAGTCCTGGAGCATTCGCAGATGGGCTTCGAAGATGGCGCCGTATTGTTCGCCCAACTCGCGAGAAACGGCGTCGCGATTGCGATGCACTTCCTCGCTGGCCGCGGCGATCGCACGATCGAGGCGTTCGACCTCGCCCTCCACCGCGTCGCGCACGACAAACCGCCGAGGGATTCGGAACCCCTCGTTGTCCATGACCATCGCCTCGCCGATGGCCACGCCCGGCGAAACGGCAATGCCTTGAAGTTGTTGCATGCGAATCCTTCGCGGCAGGAAGGGAGTGGATCGCCTGATCCGAGGAGCGAGCGAAACCGACCCTCAAGGGCGGACGGCTCCCCGCGGCAATTCGGCGATCGACCGGATGCTTCCTGCTACCGGTACGCGTGGTCTCTGATGAATTCACTTCCGCAGACGACTACCGGCCGGCACTTGTTCCCGGGTCCGACGCGTCGGACGTCTGCTGCTTGTTCTGTATTTCTTGTTGATCGTCGAAATTGGTTTGGACCAACTCGGTCAGTGCCCGCAGAGCGTCCTCGGCATCGCTTCCCGTGGCTTCCACCATCACTTCGGCGCCTTCGGGTATTCCCAGCGAAACCATCTGCAACACGCTCGTCCCACAAGCGCGCTGAGGCTCCTCTTTGGTGTGGACGACGATCTCGACTTTGGAATCATAGCGGTCGGCCAATTGGGCAAACACGCTGGCAGCCCGCAAATGCCAACCATCGGGGTTGGTAACGATCACCGTTCGGCTTGTCGTTATGCGGGAGTTCACTTACGGTAGATCCTGCTCGGCGGTGCGAGTCATTCCTTGTTCTCGTGTCATTCGGGTGTCGCCGTCGACGCCTCCGGCCACATGGGGACCGGAGGCCACCGGCGGGTGCGGATACGACCGTCACGGACGAGCCGCACCCATCTCCACGGGGCCCGTGGAACCACCTACTGCGATACGAACTGATTGTTGTCCGCTTCGTCCAACAGTTGTTGAATATCATCGGCGCTCTTGGACTGCTTCAGAAACCGACAGAAGGTGTCGTCGCGAAGTTGCCGCGAAATGTTTTCCAACGCTCTGAGGTGATCGCCGGGACGGTCCGGCGGCGAGACGAGCAAGAAAAACAGATATACCTTCTCGCCGTCGAGGCTGTCGAAATCCACGCCCTCGTTACTGACGGCCACGGTTCCGACGAGTCGATCGACGCTGGGATGCTTGGTGTGCGGGACGGCCACACCTCGGCCGATGCCGGTACTTCCCAGTTCTTCTCGTTTGAGAATCGCCTTGACGATGCTTTCCAATTCATCGGCTTCAATTCTGCCCGCCCCTAACAACGCTTGAACCATTTCACGGATGACCGCCTCCTTATTGTCGGCGGTCACGCCGGCAAGAATGGACTCGCGCGTCATAAAGTCAGCAAACTTCATGCAGCTAGCTCCTTTCTACTCTCCCCCTCCCGTCCGCAAGGCCGATCTGAAACAGACGGCCTGCTTGCCGCGGGCGATCGGAGCGGTTATTCGCTTTCCGGGGTGGAAACCGTCGATGCATCTTGTTGCCGGTGCCCGGAGTTGCGATGGCGCTCTTGCACCCTCTCTTTATACTTCCGCAGTTGTTGTTCCAACTTATGGACCACGTTGTCGACCGCCCCCAAGAGGTTGTCGGCCCGACTGGTCGCCGTGAAATCGTGTTTGTGTTCCGCGGCAACCCGAAGAGTAACGACGGGGGTCTCCCGATGTTCCAAATCGACGGTCACTTCAATGGCCGTCAGTCGTTCGAAGAATCGGGTAAGCTTTTCGACTTTCGCCGAGATTTTCGCCCGAGTTTCATCGCTGACCTGTCCGTGTCGTGTCGATATCTTGGTTTCCACCAGAACAACTCCTTGCTCAGTTGGTCGGCAAGCGGCAAACCCCGGCGGCCCACGCCCCAGTCGTTACACCGACTGCCAAATAGGTAATTCTAGCAACACGATCGAGAACCGACAAACGCAAAGCCAGAGTTTACCTCCGGCACAGCACCTTATTATCCCCATTGCCCTAGTTTAGCTTGTCGCCCGACGCCTGAGGCCGACCATCCGAACTGGAATGCGAGCAAACGCCCGCGCAGCTCAAACTCGATTCTGTAACACTAAGATGGATAACGAGTTATGGCGAGACGCTCGCCGGCACTTCCGAGACCCGTGGGTAGCCGTGTGACCGCGCGCCGCCGCGTCTCACACCGCCCGGAGGCGTCAAGCAGCTCGCTTCCAAGTTCCAGCCGGGAATGAGCGAGATTTCGCACGACAAGCCGTAATTAGGAGATCAACCCGGGTTATCGGGTGGCTCCTCCCCGTCCTTTGTAGGGATACGCTTGCTATCCAACGCTCGCTCCAAGCGATCGGCCGCTTGTTCCCGCTCTTTGGCAGGATCATCGGGCCGGTAAGACGCCGCCAGGGTAGTCATCCGATTCAGGCTCCAATGGCCGACCACGCGCATCGCCAACCGAGGATTCTTCAGCAGGTCGATCCGCTGCTTCACCTCGTCGTACGTAGGTGTTTCGGCGGGAGTCTGCCAAAGCAGATCGTAGACTTGCCGGCCCTCCTCCTCCCCGAAACGTCGAATCATCGCCTGACGGAGTTGCACGGCAGTCTGGGGGCCTCTGGAAAGAGCCGACAGGAAGGGTTCGAGGTTCGACCAGAAGAACTTCTCGTCCGGATCGTCCAGCGCGGCGACCAGCGGGTCGAATTGGGCGGTCACGCCCAGGCATCGCAGGGCCAGCCGTCGCACCTCTTTCCGCCGGTGTTCGGAGAGTTCTTTCAGGCTCAAGCTCACCGAACGATCCGGACGGACTCCCTGCTGGATGATTACCGATGCATCGCGATCGATGGGATTGATCGTGTCTTCTCCGAGCCATCGGGGAAATTGCTCGACGGTAATCGGCACTTCAGCCCGCTCATCCAACGTCAGCCATGCGGGTGCTTTGATCGCGATCGGTTGCTGATCGGCTCCCACCCACTGAACTTGGCCCGTTTGGGTATACAAATCGGCCGACACGTAGCCCGGATGTTCGGCCGGGTCGACTCCCGGGTCGGAGCGGGGAATGACCTCCACGGCCACCACCGTCGACTCCGAATCATCGAATCGGATGACGCCGGTTACGTTGCCCACCCGAAGACGAAATCGGGCTCCCGGCTGGCCGGCCGAACGCAGGATCACACGGCCGAAGAAGACCTGCAATCCGGGCGGGGAGTCGGCGTCGGCCTTGAGAAACTGGGCATACGTGCTGTCGACCGATTGCACGGTAATCCCAGAGGTCAGGGCGACTTGAGGCCTGAAGGTGGGCGGGGCCAGGAGGCTCTCCCCATCGGACAACGTTTCATGCGGCGGGAGACGCTGCCAAGTCGCCGATTTCGAATCGTAGCGCAGGAGAATCTCCGCTTCGCTGACAAACTGGCCAACTCGTTGCGGGCCGACGGGCATGGGCGCGACGGGTACGGGCGCGACGGGCCCCTGGGGCGCCCCCTCAACAGGCTGGGCATTGGCCAGTTCGGTTTCACCCGGCTCGGCGACTCCGGGCTCGAACTGTCCGGGCAGTGTTGCAGGCTCCCCGGGCAGCGTCGCGGGTTGCCCCGGCCGCGAATCATCGCCCGGCTGGCGTACCGGACCGGCCGATGCTCCGGGGCCTGCCGGAAAAACGCCACCGGCGACAGTTTCCGGCTCGGAGGGCAATTCAACGGGTCCATCGGGGGGCATCGGTGCCGAGGGAGGCGTCTCGGAGGGTGGCGAACCGGCAGCTTCGTCAGTTCCCGGTGTATCGGTCTGCTCGCTCTGGCCCGGGGAGGGATCTTCGCCGGGTGTTGAGCTCGCAGGTTGCGGGGGCACTTGGTCGGAGTTGGTCAGTTGCTCGTCCGACACCTGAGCCACCGTATCATTCTCTTCCTGGCGCCCCAAGAGCCGACCCGGCGGCGTACCGGGGTCGAGTAGACCGAAGGCGGCCAAGCCCATCACGACGACAAAACCGGCAACCATCAACCCGGCAGCCACGACCAGCAAACGCCGCTTTCGTTTGGCCGGCGGATCGCGAAGGTATTCGGGAACCGTCCGCTTGGGTCGGGCTTTCTCATCCGTCGACCCGAGAAGCGATGGGTCACCCGGCGACGGTTCTCCGGTGGAATCGCCCATCGCACGCGCGGTCGCTTCTTCGGGCGACCTGTCGTCTTCCGCGCTGGCACCGGCCGAAGGCAGCGGAAGATGGGGCAACTGATACATCCGCTGTCGGCTGCGCGGATCCACTTCCGCCGGCTCTCCCAGGACCAAGGCAAGTATCTGATGACAGGAAGCGGCCTCGGCCAGATGGACATCGGACTCCAGGCAGACTCTCTCGAAATCGGGAAGTTGATCGTCCCCCAGCGTATTGTCGAGATACTCGGCCACGGTGTTTGGGTCGAGCCCCACGCCATGCCCCAAGACCTTGGGAGCTCCCAGTCGCATACGTCGCGTCGCGTCGCGTGTGCGCTGCAAGAGACTGTCGGCAAACTCGTTTTCGTCGATCTTCTTGCGGATCGCCTGCGTGTCGTCCGAATCCAGGATGTTGTCCATGAAGGCCAGCATCGTGCGTAGCGTCAGTCGCATGGCGCGGTTCTCCTATCCGTATTCTCTTTCCCGTGTTGAGGCCCCGCACCCATCAGCCGATGGTCTCCGCGCGGCCGAGCGCGGCGCATCGGGAACCCTCTGCCTTTATTAGTGGCGCCGGAGGAAGAAATCCGTGCGGAAAAACACGATCTTCCTCGCGATGGTGTTGAACGAGGCCGGACGCATACCCCAAGAAGTGGGGCTGCTGGACCTGTCACCTGTCAGGTTCAATGGTCGGGCGACGGAGAGAAGGCCACCAACGCCGTGGCCGACAGGAGCAGTTGGAGAAGCCCGATGACCACCGGATGGGGGAGAGACCGAAGGGGGGAAACCGATTGGCGGCACGGCACGGCGCGATGCCGACCATCGGCCGAATGTCGCCAGCCGGCGGAGGCCGTGGAGACAGGCGTGGCGGAGGAGGAATGGATGGTGTCGGACGGAATCTCGCAGGCCATCCAGGCAAACCCCACCAGGGCGAATAGTAGCCAGCCAATCCAACGCATTATGGAATCCGGAAAAACGACCCAAAAAGCCCCATTACGAGAGGGGAGACTACGGTTTCCCCGGTTCCCAAGGGTGCAATCGGCGGACCGGTCCTCCTGGAGACGCCCGTATATTGATGCAACTAGCTTATCCACTTGGATTTACGTAACGGCGTCGCCGTACCAGCCGCCTCGCACGCGTGGGGCCTTTTCTCAACCGGTCCGGGCAGGGATGTGGCTTAACGGCAACGGATTGTCCATCGAGCCGGTCATAGTGCGCAAAATGAGCCCAGGGGGGGGCTCCATGAGTCGATTCGAAACCATCGCGTTTGCCAATGCGCCGGTTGTGGCCTAGATTTTCGCAGGACAGTACAGGGAATGTGCTCTCCGCATCCTTACTCCCAATCGCCCATCCGTTGCGTGTGGGAGTGGGTGGATGTGTTGCCAGCTAGCTACCGACTAGGAAAACCCAAGCGATGACCAAATCAGAAGCCGCCGCTGTCGATCTGGAAACGGTTTTGGCGGGAGCCCAATTGCCGGCGATGCCGCAAAGTGCGATCCGCCTGCTGGAACTCTCCCAAGATCCCATCAACGGCCCGGCGGAGTTTGCCGTGCCGATCGAATCGGATCCCGGTCTGACAGGTCAGGTCCTGCGATTCGTTAATTCATCCTATTTCGGGTTTTCCCGAGAGATCTCCAGCGTGAAACTGGCCATCACTCTGGTCGGGATTCGGACGATCAAGAACTTCGCCCTGTGGAGCGCCGTGTTCAGCTTGATGCCCAATCCCAAGTGCGGTCCCTTCGATCTGAAGCATCTTTGGCAGGACTCGCTGCGGCGGGGGCTGCTGGCGCGCACGATCGGCAAACTCCTGGGCATGAAGGACGCCGAGGAGCCGTTTGCCGCAGCCTTGTTGCAGGATATGGCCGTACCGCTTCTCGCCAAAGAAGCACCGGAGGCCTATGCCAAGCTGCTGACAGCCCGGCAAGACGGACAGAACCGCCTTTCGGACCTCGAGCAACAGGCGTTTGGCTGGACCCATGCGGAGGCGGCCGGCGTGATGGCCCGACACTGGAACCTGCCCGACGCCTTCGCCTCGCTGGTCGAACAGCACCCGGCCATCGAATATTGGATTCCCCGGGCCGCCGAGTCTCCCGCCGAATTGGCGGTGGCCCTCTCGGCCTTGCTGCCCACTGCCGCGGATCCGACCTGGATCGACTGCGAGCTCTTCGAGAAACATTATGGGCAGGTGTGCCCTCATGGCCCGAGCGTCGAGGAATTGCTGGCCGACACGGACGGGCAGTTTGCCGAATTTGCTCCCGTGCTGAAGCTTGCCACCCCCAGCAAGTCGCTGGTAGACTGCTACGAGCAGGCCAAGGCGTCTGCGTAGGACCACGGCACGGGCTTCAAGTGTCGTGAGGTATCAGACACTTGGAGAAACGACCATGGCCCTTGCGCTCCCCACCCCGTGGCGTACCCGATTCGTTCTGCTGCTGGTTACGGTCCTTACTCCGATCGGCATTTCACCGGCCGCGGCCGACGACCGCCCAAGTTCCGCCCGGCTGCCGAATTTCGTTGTCATTCTCTGCGACAACCTGGGCTACGGCGACGTCGGTTGCTTCGGTTCGACAAAGCATCGCACGCCACACATCGACCGCATGGCCGAGCAGGGGACGCGGCTGACCAGCTTCTACGTTTCCAGCGGCGTTTGCACTCCCTCGCGCGGCAGTCTGATGACCGGTTGCTATCCGCGGCGCGTGAGCATGCACGTCAGCTCCCAGGGGATGTCCGTGTTGCGGCCGGTCGATTCCAAGGGATTGCACCCGGACGAGATTACCATCGCCGAGGTGCTCAAGCGGCAGGGTTACGCCACCGCCTGCATCGGCAAATGGCACCTGGGCGATCAACCGCCCATGCTACCGACGCGGCAGGGGTTCGACTTCTACCTGGGCATCCCCTACAGCGACGACATGACGGCCCGGCCGGGCAAACCGTGGCCTCCGCTGCCGCTGCTGCGCAACGAGCGGGTCGTCGAGGCGCCCGTCGACCGGAACCTGCTGACGAAGCGTTACACCGAAGAAGCGATCCGGTTCATCACGACCCACAAGGACGAGCCGTTCTTCCTCTACTTACCCCATGCCATGCCCGGCAGCACGCAAGCCCCCTTTGCCAGCGACGCCTTTCGCGGCAAGTCGGCGGGCGGCCCCTACGGCGACTCGGTCGAAGAGATCGATTGGTCCACCGGGGAGATTCTCGCGGCCGTCAAACGGCTCGGCCTGGACAACGACACGCTCGTGCTCTGGACCTCCGACAACGGCGCCCCGCGGCGCAATCCGCCCCAAGGCAGCAATCGCCCGCTGGGCGGTTGGGGGTATACGACCATGGAAGGCGGGATGCGGGTGCCCTGCGTGGTGCGATGGCCCGGTCGCATTCCCGCGGGCCGCTCGTGCGGTGAGTTGGCCACCACCATGGACCTGCTCCCCACGCTGGCCCGGCTTGCCGGAACCCGGGAGCCCAACGATCGGATCATCGACGGCAAGGACATTTGGCCGCTGCTGGCCGGCCGCGACGGAGCCACCTCGCCCCACGACGTGTTTTACTACTACCACGTCGAGCAGCTTCAGGCGGTGCGGTCGGGAAAGTGGAAGCTTCACCTGCCGCGAAAACAAAAGCGAAACTTCCCGCTGGGAGCCGCAATCGAGCGCCGGCCGATGCTCTTCGATCTGCAAAACGATCTCGGCGAAGCAACCGACGTCGCCGCCAAACATCCCGACGTGGTACGGCGTCTCCTCACACTGGCCGAGCAAGCCCGGGCCAACCTGGGCGACACAAACCGGCCCGGCAAGAATCAACGCCCCGCTCTCTGGGTGGACAATCCGAAAGCCCTCGTGAAGTAGCATCGGCCCCCGGCCCGTGTCGTGGAAGAAACAGGTGACTGTCCCGTTTTCCCCCCGTTTTCCCCCTCGTTTTCCCTCAGGGTTCCCTCAGGGGTCAGACTCGGGATTCGGGATTCAAGCCTAGGGATTTTTCAATCGACGCCACCTTCCTCGCCATGTCTCGGTTCGATTTGGCTAAACGCTTCCCTCGCTTAATCAGGTCCGACGCGCTATCCGGATGGCTCAATCCGAATCGCCCCGACAACTCTCGAAGCGTCGCGGTGGTCCAACGACGGCACAGCATCGCCGCCACGTCACGACCGGCCGCCACGCTGCGGTAGCCACAATACGTGTCCGCCGATATTCCGTACTGCCGCGCGGTGGCGTCCAGAATCGCATCGACCGTGACCGGCTGCATTCGTCGGCGGCGACGGCGGTTCGCTCCTTCGTCTTCACCGGAAGCCATCGCCAGCATTCGCTTGAGAAAATCTTCTCCGCCGTAGACCCAGTCCCGCAGTCGTTCGAGTAACGGGTCCGGCGGATTCGCCATACCCTCTTTGACAAACTTGCGATACGCGACGGCCGGATCCTTGCCGCCATGGAGTCCGGTCCAGTGGCGGTGGTGATCTTCATAGGCGACCCAATCGACCTGCCGACTCTTTCGGGCGTAGCCTCGGTAGCTGCCGTGGCGATAGGCTTCCGGTGCCTCCGCAAGGGGGCGGCTTCCGCTGCAGGGGTTAAGGTGGATATACCGGCTGAGGTTCCAGTAGTACCCCTCGTCCTGGACCGGGAAGGCTTTGTAGCGTCCTTGAAACAGGTGTCCGCTGCGGCAGTTCCGCTTGGCGTACCAGTTGGCATAGCCCGAGAGCCAGTGCTGCATCCCTCGGCAGAGGTTCGGTTGAGGCGTTTTAATCAGGGCGTGGACATGGTTGGGCATCCAGCAGTAGGCAATCACGATCCATGCGCTGCGATCGACTTCTTCGGCCAGACCGCGAGTGAAACGTTCATAGTGGCCGTCGTCGTGAAAGAGTCTCCGACGACCATCGCCTCGGGTGACGACATGATAGATGGCGCCGGGGTACTGAAGTCGAGGCAAACGTGGCATTGGACGATCCCTCCAATCGGTTCAACAGGGAAGTCGGATACAGTGTAGCGACCTCTCGCTCTCGATGCAATCCCGAATCCCGAGTCTGACCCCTTTGTCACTTTGTCATTTGTCACTTGTCACCCCGACCGATGCTCGCGATGTCCTGGGCATGACCGCATCATACCCGAGTCGGGGAACGCGGAAAAGCAGAACAACCCCCTTTCCCCGCTTGACAGGGATTCTCCGCGCGATAAGTTGCAGGGAACTGGGTCGGCGGCTCAAACGTCCAAAGATCGAGCGACCCAATTCCCCCGCGGAAATATAACGGAGACCCCGTCATGAAACGCCCGGCGATTCTGCCCGTGTTTGTGCTGCTTTTCCTCGCGACTCTTACGCCCGTGTCGGGGCAGACGGTGCCGCCGGCGCTGATGGTCAAGGAGGAGGAGAAGTCGGTTCCGCTGCATCTGGCCGTGCTAGACGTCGACGTGCGCATCTTCGGCCACGTCGCCCAGACGAGCACGACGATGACCTTTTCCAACGGCAACGATCGCGTGCTGGAGGGCGATCTCTACTTCCCGCTGCCCGAGGGGGCCACCGTCAGCGGTTACGCTCTGGATATCGAGGGCAAGATGGTCGACGGCGTGGCGGTCGAGAAGGATAAGGGCCGGCAGGTCTTCGAGGCGATCGTTCGCCAGGGGATCGATCCGGGCCTGATCGAGTGGACCAAGGGCAACAATTTCAAGACCCGCGTGTTTCCGATCCCGGCGCGGGGAAGTCGCACGATTCGGGTCGACTACGTGACCGAGTTGACCGGCCCGGCCGATCGGCCCGCGTATCATCTGCCGTTGAAGTTCAAGGCCAAGGTCGACGGTTTTTCGCTCCGGGTCGAGGTGGTCAAGCCGCTGGCCGCCCCGCAGATCACGCAGGGCGAGTTGGAGAACTTTTCATTTGCCCAGTGGCGCGACAGCTACGTGGCCGAGGCCCGGCTCGAAGACATCGCCCCGGCCAAGGACCTGATCATCGCACTGCCCAACGTGCAAAAGCAGAACATCGTGGTCGAGCGGGCCGACGACGGGCAGGTCTACTTCGCCGTATACGACTATCCCGACGTGCCCACGCGCCCGTCGGCCGTGGCGCCGCCTAAGCGGATCGCCATCCACTGGGACGCCTCCGGCTCGCGCGGCGGCGACGACCGCGACAGAGAATTGAAACTGTTGGCAGCGTATTTCGACGCCTGGGCCAACCCGGTCTCCGGCGGCGGGCCGACGATCGAAGTCGATCTGTTCCTGCTTCGCAACACGCAGTCGAAGCCGGAACGTTTCGTGCTGAAGCAATCGAACCCGGCCAAGCTGATCGCCCGGCTGAAAGAGGTGCAATACGACGGCGGCACGCAGATCGGCTCGCTCACACCGGCGCCGAACGCCCAATCGCCCGACTTCCACATGCTCTTTACCGACGGCATCTCGAACTTCGGCCGCGAGAAACCGGCTGGACTGGAGGCCCCGGTCTATATCTTCTCGGCCGACGCCGCGGCCAATCACGCCTTCCTGCACAGTCTGGCCATGGTGACCGGCGGGCGGTATTTCAATCTCAAGAGGCTCGCCGACGCCGACGTTCTCTCGGGCATCGGCCGCTCGTCGTTCAGTTTTCTCAAAGCCGAGGCGGACCAAAGTGAGGCCGTGGAACTCTTCCCCAAATCGGCCCAACCGGTCGCCGGACGGTTCGGCCTGGTGGGAAAACTCACCGGCCCGCGGGCGACCGTGACCGTGCGGTATGGCATGAAGAAGGGGACGCCGCAGAGCCGAACCTTCACGATTTCCCGCGAGACGGCAGTCGAGGGGTCACTCTTGCGCCGGCTCTGGGCACAGAAGAAGCTGACCGAATTGATGATCTTCCAGAAGCGCAACGAGAAGCCGATCGTCACCCTGGGCAAGGAGCACGGGCTGGTCACTCCGTTTACGTCGCTGATCGTTTTGGATTCATTGGAGCAATACCTCGAACACGAGATCGCCCCGCCGAAATCACTGCCCGAGATGCGCCAAGAGTACATGCGCCGGATGGACACCCTCGAGCAGCAGCAGAAAAAAGAGCAGACCGAGAAGCTCGACGTCGTGGCCGCGATGTGGCAAGAGCGGGTGAAGTGGTGGACGAAAGAGTACAAGTACCCGAAGCGGTTCAAGTATCGCGAGCCGGGTACGGGCCTGCTGGATCGCATCGGAGGAGCAATTGGCGGGGCATTGGGCGGAAGGGCTGCTCCGTCGGAGGGTGCCGCCGAACCGGACATGCGCGACGATGCCGCTCCGGCCATGGAGCCGGCTGCTCCCGAGGCACCCGCCCCGGGAGACGCTTTCGGCGGGGAGGGACAGGCCGGCGAAAACGCCGACAAGGAGGAAGACGAGGGCGGGAGAGACTCGCGCCAGCCGGCCATCTCGATCAAGCCGTGGGATCCCAAGACGCCCTACATCAAGGCACTGCGGGCCGCCGCGCCGGGTGACCTGGTCGACGTCTACATGAAAAACCGGGCCGAGTTCGGCAACTCGCCGGCGTTCTTCCTCGATTGCGCCGATTTCTTCGCCGGGGCCGACGATCGGGAGATGGCCCTGCGGGTGTTGAGCAACGTTGCCGAGTTGGAGCTGGAAAACCCGACGCTGCTCCGCGTGCTGGCCCATCGGCTGGCCCAGATCGGCGAGTTGGGCCTGGCCATCCTCACCTTCGAGGAAGTACGGCGCTTGCGGCCGGAAGAACCCCAGTCGCATCGCGATCTGGCGCTGGTGTTGGCGCGACGGGCCGCAAGCGGCTCGGCCGAGTCGATTCGCGACGACTACACCCGGGCGCTGGCCATGCTGGCCGAGGTGGTCATGGGCCAGTGGGACGGCCGCTTCCCCGAGATCGAACTGATGGCCTTGGAGGAATTCAACGCCATTCTTCCCCGCGCCAAAAAGGCCGGGGTGAAGAAGGTGCCGCTGGACGAGCG
Source organism: uncultured Planctomycetaceae bacterium (assembly GCA_964444795.1). Lineage (GTDB taxonomy): Bacteria > Planctomycetota > Planctomycetia > Pirellulales > Thermoguttaceae > JABMRP01. The sequence continues at coordinate 451 of CAYUIQ010000002.1, read as the reverse complement.
ACTGGTCAAGCTGCTGGACGTCGACGTGCGGATCGTCATGACCTGGCACGCCGACAACACGGACATCGACCTCTGGGTGATCGAACCGTCGGGCGAGAAGGCTTTCTACGAGCACAACCGCACGACGATCGGCGGTCTGGTCAGCGCCGACTACACCGGCGGCTACGGCCCCGAGGAGTACATGGTCCGCCGCGCCATGCGGGGCGTATACAAGGTCCAGGCCAACTTCTACGGCAGCGGCGCCGTCAAGCTGCTCGGCGCGGTGACCGTGCAAGTCGACGTCTTCACCAACTTCGGCCGCCCCAACGAAGCCCGCAAGTCGCTCACCGTGCGACTGCAAAAAGAGGAAGAGACCATCGACATCGGCCAGATCGAGTTTTGATCCGGGGCGACCGGGCTAGGCTCTGTCTCAAAACCCGTACGATGGCCCTCCGAGGCCGTCGGGAGTCCG
>CAYUIQ010000001.1:0-127652 GCA_964444795.1 uncultured Planctomycetaceae bacterium | reverse complement strand
GTCTCTCGCTTACGCTTCGAGTTACCATGATACACTCGGTCGCCACAAAACTGAATCTAAACGGTACCCTCTTCGTACTCGCCGAACACGCGGCGCAACGCATCGCACACCTCGCCGACCGATGCGTACGCTTGCACGGCTTCGAGGATCGGCGGCATAAGGTTCGCATCGCCCCGGGCCGCCGCTTCGAGTGTCTCCAGCGAACGAGCCACCGCAGTGTCATCGCGCTGGTCGCGCACTTGACGCAGGCGTTCGGTCTGTCGCCGTGCCGCTTCTTCGCTGATCGAAAGAAGCTTCGGCTGGGTGTCCGCCTCCGTGGCGTAGCGGTTGACGCCGACGATCACGCGCTCGTCTCGTTCGATCTGCTGCTGGTAGCGGTACGACGATTGTTCGATCTCGTTTTGTGGAAAACGCCGTTCGATCGCGCGAACCATTCCGCCCATCTCGTCGATCTTTTCGATGTAGCGGGCTGCCTCCGCTTCGATCCGGTCGGTCAGCGACTCGATGAAATAGCTGCCTCCCAGCGGATCGACCGTGTGGCCGACGCCCGACTCGTGGGCGATGATCTGCTGCGTTCGCAGGGCCAGTTGCACGGCCTCCTCGGTCGGCAGGGCCAGCGCTTCGTCGCGGCTGTTGGTATGCAGCGACTGGGTCCCGCCGAGCACGGCTGCCAGCGCTTGCAGCGTCACGCGCACGACGTTGTTGTCGACCTGTTGGGCGGTGAGCGTCGCGCCGCACGTCTGCGTATGGAAACGGAGCATGCCGCTGCGCGGATCCTTGGCCTTGAACCGCCGCTTGACGATCCGCGCCCAAAGCCTTCGCGCCGCGCGAAACTTGGCCACCTCCTCCAGCACGTCGGTCATGGCACCGAAGAAGAACGACATCCGCGGCGCGATGCGATCGACCTCCAGCCCCACGCTCCCGGCCGCCTCGATATAGGCGATCCCGTCGGCCAGCGTGAAGCCCACCTCCTGGGCGGCAGTCGAGCCGGCTTCGCGCATGTGGTATCCGCTGACACTGATCGTGTTGAACCGTGGCAGTTGCTCCGCGGCGTATGCGAACACATCGGTGATCAGCCGAAGCGACGGGCCGGGCGGAAAAATGTAGGTACCCCGGGCGATGTACTCCTTGAGTACGTCGTTCTGAATCGTGCCGGTAAGCCGGTTCGCCGCGACGCCCTGTTTCGCACCCACGGCCACGTACATCGCCAGCAGCACGGCCGCCGGGGCGTTGATCGTCATCGAGGTGGAGACCCGCTCCAACGGAATGGCGTCGAACAGGCATTCCATGTCGGCCAGCGTATCGATCGCCACGCCGACTTTGCCGATCTCGCCCGCGGCCAGTGCGTGGTCGCTGTCGTATCCGATCTGCGTGGGCAGGTCGAAGGCCACGCTCAGCCCGGTCTGCCCTTGCTCCAGCAGAAAGCGATAGCGGCGGTTCGTCTCCTCGGCGTCACCGAATCCGGCGTACTGGCGCATGGTCCAGTCGCGCGAGCGGTACATGGTCGGCCGCACGCCTCGCGTATAGGGAAACTCACCGGGGAAGCCGAGCCGGTCGAGATACTCGGTACCGGCCGCGTCGCTCCGCGTGTCGGTGGGCACATAGATTCCGTCGACCGGCAAGCCAGAGACGGTCGCCGTTCGCTCGGCGCGCTCGGGCATCTTCTCCACGGCCGGCGCCCGTGTTTGGGTCTTCCACTGCTCGAAACGTTCTTCCAAAGGCTCCGTCATGTTGTCTCTCCATCGTCGCTTGCCGCCTGCTGCATCTCGGTCAAGGCCGCCCGGGCCAACCGCGAGACGACCGTATCGATCGAGCAGTCGCCCTGGTCCAGTTCGGCGATCCAGCGGTCGGCGTCGGAAGCGGCCAATACTCGCCGCAGCGCCTCTCCACAGGCACTCTCGATGCGCCGGCGAATCTCGCCGCGCGCGCGCCGCTGTCCGCGCTCGGCCCGATCCGCCTCCGTGCGACGAGCGTGGTCCAGCGCGAGCAACTGCTGGAGCAACTCCTCCAGGCCGCGGCCCGACTTGGCCTCAATGCCCACCACCGGAACGCCGCCGGAGTCGTCCGACGTGTCTTTCGAGCAGTCTTGGCGAACGCTTGCCGTGCCGGCCAGTTCGGTGCGGACTTCCTTCAACAACCGATGTGCCTCGGGCAGGTCACACTTATTGACCACCACCAGATCGGCGATCTCCAGCAGGCCGGCCTTGATCAGTTGGATGTCGTCGCCGTAACCCGGCCCGAGCACGACGATACAGAGATCGGCGACCGAGCCGACGTCGACTTCGTTCTGGCCCACGCCGACCGTCTCGATCAACACCGGATCGTAGCCGGCCAACTCCAACAGCCGGGCGCAGTGGACGGTGGCATCGGACAGCCCGCCCTCGTGGCGATGGGTGGCCAGCGATCGGATGAACACACCCGGGTCGACCGCATGGCGCATCATCCGCACCCGATCACCCAGCAGCGCGCCTTGCGATCGGGCCGAGGTCGGATCGACGGCCACCACGCCGATGCGGCGGTTCTGCTCGCGCAGTCGAACCAACAGCCCATCGATCAGCGTCGATTTTCCCACGCCGGGCGGTCCGGTAAATCCCCACCAGGGAACCTGCCCGGTCGAGCGGCGCAGCCGGGCTTCCAACTCTGGATCCGCGCGACCGCCGGAGTCGATCCGCGACATGGCCCGGGCCAGCGAGCGGCGATCTCCTTGACACACTTTGTCGACCAGTTCGTTCATCGTCCGGCGGCCAACTCCTGTTGCAGCGCGGCGAGGATTTCCGACAACGGCGTCCCGGGCGTAAACACATGCCGAAAGCCCAGCGCCTTGAGCTGCGGCACATCCTTCTCCGGAATCGTCCCCCCGCCCAGGAGAATCACGTCGCCGGCCCCCTCCGCCTCAAGCAACTCCGCCACCCGGGCGAAAAGCTCGTTATGGGCCCCGCTGAGCAGACTCAGCCCAACCACATCGACATCCTCGTCAACCGCCGTCCGCACGATCTGTTCCGGCGTCCGCCGGATGCCCGTATAGATCACCTCATACCCGGCGTCTCGCAACGCCCGGATCAAAAACTTGGCCCCCCGGTCATGCCCATCGAGGCCGACTTTGCCGATCAGGATACGTTTCGGTGCGTGGTTGTTCACGGTACGGCTCGTTCGGTGTTCATAGTAGCCATCTCGCTGGGGCGAGATGTAGCCCGTGTCGATCCAGACCACCATATTACCGGTTTTCCGTCGCGTTGAACATCCCATTGTCACCGGTGCTGTCGCCAAATCGCCCACGTCCTGTTGCCCGCACCTTCCCCACTCTTTCAACGGGCTCATGGGCATCACTGTTTCAGACATCAAGCTTTCCGGCCAGCGCTTGCTTTGGTATGCTGGATGCGTACACTCGCGGGTTTTGGATGAAGCCGCCCGCTGCGATCCGGAACCATCGCGGATCGACGCAATGGCCCACTTTGTGAAAGCAAGAACAACGACCATGACTCGCGTATTGTTCACCTGCTTGGCGCTGCTGATGAGCGCGGCGGTAAACGCCGAGGTTCTTGACGAACCGGCCGATCTGGATCTCGGCGGCGCTGTCAAGGCGATCAACTTTGGCGTGACGACGGACCAGGCGATCGGCGGCGTGATGTTTCTCGCGGCGCCCGTGAATTCTACCGTCGACGGCGTGAAGAACGTCGCCCAAGGCATGGTTGCGGTGGGGCAACATGGCCAGACTTTGCCCGATCTCGGTGGCGGTAAGGAGGACGATGCCCTGGAACAACTGCTGGGCACGTCGATCTTCGGCCACCAGCGCGGCACGGACATCGACATCGACATTCCCGTGGTCAACGGTTTCTATCGGGTGCAGTTGATTCTGTACGACGGATGGCAGAGCGTGACCGGCAATAAGCGGAACGTGAATCACCTGATCGAAGGGACGCCAGCCGCAACGAGTTTCCAAGATTACGTCGCGCAAGGCAACACGCCAGACGCCGGTTGTATCGCGACGTACGTCTTCGAGGTAAAAGACGGGAACATCGATATTGTCGTGTCCGGCTTGGTCCCAAACGCACACCTAAGCGGCCTGATCGTCAGCAAGCTCGCGCTGCCGCCCGGGAAGAAGACGCCCAACGTCAAGCCGGGCGAAGTCTGGGTCGTGCCGACTCCGTCCGTCGAAGGCGATCCGGAGCTTGTGCGGCAGTATAGGGCACTGGAGCGCGACTTGAAGATGCGGTCGATGTTCGCCGGCGTCGCCGACGAGACCTTCCGCCGCGAGGCGTTGATTCTCGACACGGACCGCGATCCGATCGATGTGGTTCTACGCAGGACCGAGGCGTTGCTGGCAGATCTTCGCAAGCGGAGCAACGCACCGGACCTGTCCGCGGCGGCGGCGGAGTTGCATGACCTGCGGGCGGCAGTCGAGAAGCTGGACGTGTCGGAAGTTCTTCCGCGATACGCACTTTTCGAGAAGATATGCAAGCAGCGCCGGACGATCGCTTTTTCCAATCCGCTGCTGGATTTCAACGAAATCGTCTTCATCAAGCGACACGGTTCGCTCTACAGCCACATGGTCGATCAGTTCTATGGCATCACCGCCCAGCCGGGCGGCGGTCTGTATGTGCTGTCCGATGCTTTCGGCCACCAGCCCAAAGTTCGGGACGTGCTGGCCGACGCCGTGGTCGAGCGGGGGCATCTCGAGGGAGAGCAACTCAGCGGCGGACCGAGCCGGAAGTGGAACATTCGATTCGCCGATCGAACGGCATCTCTGGTCGGCGAAGAGACCGAAGGCGGGGCGTTCCTCTCGCCGGACTTGTCCTTCGACGGCCGACAGATTCTCTTCGCTTATGCCCAGTGCCAAGGCGACCGCAATCATCAGGCCCATAACGACCGCAGCCAAGGGCATTGGGCTCAGGGGCGCTGTTATCATGTGTTCAAGGTCAACATTGACGGCTCCGGTCTGGAGCAACTCACCGACGGCACGTTCAACGACTTCGACCCTTGCTGGATGCCCAGCGGGCGGATCGTCTTCAATAGCGAGCGTTGCGGCGGCTACTTGCGATGCGGCCGGGTCTGTCCCACCTATACGCTCCACGACATGGCCGCCGACGGCAGCGATATTCGCCGCCTGAGTTTCCACGAAACCCATGAATGGCACCCCAGCGTGAGCAACGACGGCAAGATCGTGTATACGCGATGGGACTACGTGGACCGTTGGTCGTCGGCCGCCCACATGCCCTGGATCATGACACCCGACGGCCGCGACCCCCGGGCAATCCAGGGGAACTTCACGGACCGGATGACGCGCCCGGACATGGAGGTCGATCTGCGTGCCATTCCCAACTCACCGAAGCTCATTGCCACGGCGACCGGCCACCATTCACAGGTGTTCGGTTCTCTGGTGGTCATTGACCCCAGGGTCGTGGATGACGAGCGGATGTCGGCGATCAAACGTCTGACCCCCGACGTCGGATTCCCGGAGAATCAGACACCGCGCGGACCGGACGGAGGATGGGACAGCCATTACGGCGAAGCCTGGCCGTTGGGGGAGGATTATTACTTGTGTGTTTACGATGCGAAGGCACGCATCTCATCCAACAGACCGTTGGATGCTAGTTATGGCATCTACCTGTTAGATAGCTTCGGCAACCGTGAGCTGATCTACCGCGATCCTGATATCTCCTCCCACAATCCGATCCCGCTTCGGCCGAGGCCGATGCCGCCGGTCGTGGCCGACGGGTCCCATCGCGTGGCGGAAGGCGAGCCGGCCGAAGCGGTCGTGGGGCTAGTCAACGTATACAACAGCACCAAACCGTGGCCCGAGGGGACCCGGATCAAGGCCTTGCGCGTTTACCAAATCTTTCCGCTGTCCATTGCCTCCTGGGCCGTGCGACACAACGTCGGGTTACAGATTCCCGGCACCAACTCCGTGAACATCACACGGGCCGTGTTGGGAACGGTCCCCGTGGAAGAGGACGGAAGCGCTCATTTCGTTGCCCCCGCACGGAAACAATTGTTCTTCCAGGCGTTGGACGAACGAGGGATGGCCGTGCAGACGATGCGATCCGGAACACAATTCATGCCCGGCGAAGAAACGACGTGCCAGGGATGTCACGAGCCGACGCACACGGCCGTCACCACCGCGAGCACCGGCCCGCCGCTGGCCATGCGCCGTCCGCCTTCACGTCTGAAACCCGACGTCGACGGCACGCATCCGTTGAGCTATCCGCGTCTCGTGCAACCGGTATTGGATCGGCACTGCGTCGCGTGTCACGCCAAGGAGTCGGACAAGGCGCCGCGACTCGATTCGGGGCTGGTCCAACACAAAGTCGGCGGCTGGATGAACATTCCCACGACCTACTATGCGTCGTACCTGAGCCTGGCACCGAAATACGGTACCTGGAAGTATACCGAAGTCCTGGACTCGACCCCCGGAACAGTGGGTGCCCGGGCATCGAAACTGTATGCGATCCTCGAAGAAGGGCATTACGACGTCAAACTATCGAAAGAAGACATGCACCGGATTACGGTCTGGCTGGATTCGTACTCGCCGTTCTATGGCGTGTACGAGCCCGAGGCCGGCGAGGCTCAGCTTCGCGGCGAAGTGGTCTCGCCTTCACATGAATAGCAACAATACCCCCCTGGAAAGAACACCGTGACAAGAAACACACTCACCTCGCTGCTGACCGCCATCGTCGCATTGCTCACCTGCCAGGCGTACGCCGCACCCAGAGAGAGCAACCGCGCCCGCCCCAACGTCATCCTCATCCTCACCGACGATCAGGGCTACGGCGAGATTGCCGCGCATGGAAACCCGGTGATCAAGACGCCCAACATGGACAAGTTGCATGCGACCAGTGTGCGATTGACCGACTTCCACGTCGATCCGACCTGCTCGCCGACGCGAAGCGCGTTGTTGACCGGGCGTTACTCGACCCGAACCGGTGTCTGGCACACGATCAACGGGCGTTCGATGCTCAATCCCGACGAACTGACGCTGGCCGAAACGTTCAAAGCCAACGGGTACCGGACGGCGATGGTCGGCAAGTGGCACCTGGGCGACAACTACCCCTGCCGCCCGGAGGATCAGGGTTTTGACCACACGGTCCGGCATCAGGGCGGGGGCGTCGGCAACGGGCCCGACTATTGGCAGAACGACTATTTCGACGATTCGTTCAAAGTCAACGGCACGTGGCGGAAGTTCGAGGGCTATTGCACCGACGTCTGGTTCCGCGAGGCGACGCGATGGGTGGAGAAGAACAAGGACGGGCCGTTCTTTCTCTACCTGGCAACCAACGCACCGCATGGACCGTACTACGTCCCCGACAAGTACGCCAAGCCGTACGAAGAGGCCGGTGTACCGAAGACCATGGCCAGATTTTACGGCATGATCACGAACATCGACGAGAACCTCGGCCGATTTCGCGCCCGGCTCGATGAACTGGGACTGGCGGAAAACACGCTGCTGATCTTTATGACCGACAACGGCACGACCGCCGGATGGATCGACATGAAGTCGGGCTTCAAGTATTTCAACGCCGGCATGAGGGGTTGGAAGGGGTCGCAATGGGACGGCGGACATCGCGTGCCCTGCTACTTCCATTGGCCGGCCGGAGGACTGAAAAAAGGACGCGACGTCGACACGCTCACCGCCCATGTCGATCTGCTGCCGACGCTGGTCGATCTGGTCGGGCTCGAAAAGCCCAAGGGCCGCCCGCTGGACGGCGTTTCGCTACGGCCGGTGCTGTTTGACCCCACCAAGCCGATGCCCAAGCGTACGCTCTTCGCCCACGTGCAGCGTTCGTTCCTGCCGCCGGAGTGGACCCGATCCGCCGCGATGACCGAGCGCTGGCGACTGATCGACGGCGAGCAGTTGTACGACATCATCGCCGACCCGGGCCAGAAGAACGACGTCGCCGCCGATCATCCCGAGGTGGTAAAACGTTTGCGCGGCGATTACGAGAAATGGTGGGCGTCGCTCGGGCCGGCAATGAAGCAAACCGTCCGCTACGGGCTCGGCGGCGCGGAGAACCCGACCACGCTGGGCAGCCACGATTGGCTGATGCCCGGCGTCGTGCAGGCCGCGTGGCATCAGGGCCACATCGAGAAGGGATCGCTGATCAACGGAGCCTGGGCGGTCGACGTCGAGCAAGCGGGAAAGTACGAGATCACGCTTTACCGTTGGGCGCCGTATCTGAACCGGGCGATGGGCATCAAGGAAGCCCGGCTCACGATCGGCAAGATCAACGAAACGATGGCACTGGAACCCGACGCCACCGGCGCGACGTTTCGCGTGACGCTCCCGGTGGGCCCGGCCATGCTGCAAACCTGGCTGACCCGGCCCGACGGGAAACAGCACGGCGCGTATTACACTCGCGTCCGCCGCGTACCGGCCGAAAGATGAAGATACGGCAGGGGATCTTCACAATCGCCTGAGTGGCTTTCCGGCAGATGACGATCAAACCATGGGAGTCCCCTCGATGAACACAAAGGCACTTACACGGAAACTTCATCTCGCCCTCGCGTGGGGAGTGGTTTGGACGCTCTGCTCCCTCTTGCCATCGGCGCCGGCGACGGAGGTTGGCCCGTCATCGCGGTCGGCGCGGACGATCCTCGACACCACCGGTGTGCGGGGTGGACTGATTGTTCACTTCCCCTGCGGTGACGGCAAAATGACCGCGGCTCTGCGCGCGGACGACAGTTATCTGGTACATGGACTGGACACGGACGCCGAGCAAGTCGCCGAAGCGCGGGAGCATATTCGCTCGCGGGGGCTCTACGGCAAGGTATCCGTCGCCCAGTGCGACGGCAAGCGACTGCCGTACGCCGAGAACCTCGTCAACCTGCTGGTGGCCGAGGATCTCGGTTCGGTATCCACCGACGAAGTCGTGCGTGTGCTGGTCCCGGGCGGCGTCGCCTACATCAAGACCGGCGGTGCGTGGAGAAAGACCGTCAAACCCCGGCCGAAGGATATTGACGATTGGTCTCACAATCTTCACGGCCCGGACGGCAACCCGGTGGCGAAGGATAGGGTGGTGGGACCGCCGAAGAAGATGCAATGGCAGGCCGATCCCAAATGGTCCCGAGCCCACGATTCGGATTCCAGTATCGATGCCATGGTCACGGCCGGCGGAAGAATCTTCTACATGGCCGACGAAGCGCCTGCCAGTCTGTCGGGCGACAATGAACTGCCCGACCGGTGGGTCCTCACGGCACGCGACGCGTTTAACGGGATCCTGCTATGGAAGTATCCGATTGAGGACTGGGGATGGCGGGCCTGGAAGAACACCTGGTACAAAGGCCGAGCGGATACCTATCCGCGCAATATCCATCGGCGTGTCGTGGCGACGGACGACAAACTCTATGCGACGCTCGGCTATCACGCTCCGTTGAGTGAACTGGATGCCGCGACGGGAAAGATTCTCCGCGCCTATGCCGGCACCGAGGGGACGCGCGAGGTCCTCTATCAGAACGGCCAACTGATCTTGACCGTGCCCGGAAAGGAAGGGCTTAGGCTCGTGGTTCTTGATCCGGCGACAGGGAAGGTCGATTGGGAAACCGCCGCCATTTATGCGGGCGCCTCGACCGAACGCCAACCGGCAGGTCGGGTGAAGCTGTATAGCGTCCTGAACGCCACGGTGGATAACGCTCTCGTATGTCTCATGGATGGGAAAGATCTCGTGTGCCTGGATCGCAAAACCGGAAAACACCGGTGGCGGAGATCACCCGTACCCGAAGGAAAGGGCCTGTGGACGGGAACGCTCATCACCAGCGACGGCGTCATACTCTACTCGGAGCCGCGACTGCTGATCGCCTTGTCGGCCCAAGACGGCAAGACGCTGTGGAGTCTCAAGACCTCGGATGTCCAGGGCCTGTGGTTCTCCTGGAAGGATGTTTTTGTGATCGACGGCCTCGTCTGGACATGGAGTCCCGAGACCACGGCCCGGCATCCGGCGGCCGCAAACGGCTATGACCTGGAGACCGGCCAGTTGAAGAAGAGCATGGCCGTCGGAAATATCTTCAATGTCAATCATCATCACCGCTGTTATCGCAACAAGGCGACCCTGCGCTATATCATTGCAAGCCGGCGTGGTGCGGAATATGTGGACCTGGAAGAGGGGAATCACTCGGTCAATATCTGGGTCCGGGGTATCTGTTTCCTGGGGATGATGCCGGCCAACGGTTTCCTCTACGCTCCGCCGCATCCCTGCAAATGTTATATCAATGAGAAACTCAGCGGCTTCTGTGCGCTGGCCCCGGAGGGCAAAGCGGAAAGCGGAAAGCAGAAAGCGGACAAAGAAGCGCGATTCCAGCGGGGCCCGGCCTTCAATGCCAATCCTCTTCCGCTTGCCGCTTTCCGCTCTCCGCTTTCCGCCGATTGGCCCACTTTCCGTGGCGATCCGGCGCGATCCGGTTCGACCGATGCGCAACTGCCGGCAGCCCTGAAACCAGGCTGGAATCATGTACTGGGCGGCAAACTCACCGCCCCCATCGTAGCCGACGGCAAATTGTTCGTGGCCTCGGTCGATACGCATACCGTCCACGCGCTGGATGCCGCTTCCGGCAAGACCATCTGGAGCCATACGTGCGGCGGCCGAGTCGATTCGCCGCCTACGTATTACCGGGGGACTGTGCTTCTGGGGTCGGCCGATGGATGGGTGACCTGCTTGCGTGCGTCGGACGGCATACTGGCCTGGCGGTTCTGTGCCGCGCCCCGGCAACGGCTCGTGGGCGTATCCAGTCAACTCGAATCGGCCTGGCCCGTTCATGGCACGGTCCTTGTGGAAGACCACGTGGCGTATGTTGCCGCCGGACGGTCATCCCACCTGGATGGTGGAATCTATCTGTACGCTCTGGATCCGGTAACGGGAGAGATGCTACACCAAACCGTCGTCGCGGGGCCGCAAATCGACTTGTCCAACGAGCACTGGTACGACGAGCCGAATGCCGCGCACGGGCTCGGGTCCCTGGCCGACGTGTTGCAGGCGGTCGACGGTCGTATCTGCATGGGCAATAAGGTGTTTGACCGGCAATTGCGCGACGGAGGTCCCGCTCCGCCACGCACCCGCGCGCTGGGCGGGATGCTGGACGATACCCTGTTCAGGCGGTTCTTCTGGTACTATGGCCAGGATATGACCGTCGACCTGCATACGCATTTGACCTATAGATTTGTCGAGAAGCTCCAACTCAAACACGGCTTGAGCGCCATGCTGGTCAGCGACAAGAAGTCGTTTTACGGCGTCCGGCGTTTCGACAACACGCGACTGCTCAACGCCCGCAATCACTTCGAACCCGGCAAGGGCGATCTCCTCTTTGCCACCGCCGTCGGGCAGGACTTCCGCATCTGGTCGAGCAGGATTCCGGTTCGTGTGACCTCCATGCTAGTCGCCTCGGATCAACTCGCCATTGCCGGCCCGCCGGAAAGGAGCGTCGATCCCAGGGACCCGCTCGCGACGTACGAGGGCCGCGCGGACGGAGTGCTCTGGACCGTATCGGCAGCGACGGGCGAGAAGATCCGGGAGTACGCACTGGAATCACCACCGGTCTTCAACGGTCTGGCCGCTGCCGCCGACCGGTTGTACTGGTCGACCACCGACGGCAAAGTTATCTGTTACGAGGGTAATGAACAATGAAGCGGTTCTCGTATTACATGGTGGCGATTATTCTGTGTTTCGCGCCGACGGCGGATGCACAAACGGCAAGAGACATTCTCGATGCCGCCGGCATTCAGGGCGGGGTGGTTGTCCACTTAGGCTGCGGCGATGGGAACCTGACGGCCGCGCTGCACGCCGGTGACAGCTATCTGGTACACGGCCTGGACACGGACGCCGAGCAAGTCGCCGAAGCGCGGGAACATATTCGCTCGCGGGGGCTTTACGGCAGGGTATCCGTCGCCCAATTCGACGGCGAGCATCTGCCGTACGTCGACAATCTGGTGAACCTCGTGGTGGCCGACGATCTCGGCGAAGTGAGGATGAAAGAGGTCATGCGCGTGCTGGCACCGCTCGGCGTGGCCTACATCAACCAGAACGGGAAGTGGCAGAAGACCGTCAAGCAGCGTCCCAAAGGCATCGACGAGTGGACCCACTACCTGTATGACGCCAGCGGCAACGCCGTCTCGGGGGATCGACTCGTCGGGCCGACGCGATATCTGAAATGGGTTGCCGGTCCGCGCTGGTCGCGGAGCCATGAATACACACCCAGCATGGCCGCCATGGTCTCTGCCGGCGGGAGGATATTCTCGATCCACGACGACGGACCCCGGGGCGTTACCGACCCGCGCGTCGGGGACCGCTGGATGGTTCATGCCCGGGACGCCTTCAACGGCCTGCTGCTCTGGCGTCGGCCGATGTCCGAGCGCTGGGGTGCCGCCACATGGGGCGGCGACCGAAATTGGGGCACGCCCATGGCAATCCCCAGGCGATTGGTGGCTTCCGCGGACAGGATCTACCTGACGCTCGGGTACCGGTCGCCGGTTACGGTGCTGGATGCCGTGACGGGTGATGTGACTGGCGAGCTTGAGAATACTGAAAACACCGATGAAATGGTGCTCCTGGGCAAGACGCTTCTGGTCCGCCGCCGCAAGGTGATTCCAAAATACTCCCCGGAAGCCAGTGCATGGAAAGTGCAGCGGAGAAAGGGACAAGATCTGCCTCCCGCTTCGCCGGGCGATGAGACGATCACCGCGGTACACGTCGACACCGGAAAGACGCTTTGGCAATGGAACGACGCGAGGATCGTCACCCTGTCGCTCTCCGCCTGCAACGGGCGTGTGTGCTACCACAACTTCGAGGAACTGGTGTGCCTGGACCTGGAAACCGGTAAATCGCTTTGGCGTGCATCTTGCCCGTCATGGCCGGACTTGGTCGAGACTTCCGGCACACTGGTGATGTACGAGGACATGGTCTTCCACGCGGCCGACCGGGGCCTTTGTGCCTTCGACGCCGCCAATGGAAACCTTCTCTGGAAGGGGCCGCGGATCTGTCGTACGGGTATCCGGCACACGGCGGATTTGCAGATTGCCGGTGGCCTGCTGTGGAGCGGGATAACACCGGACATGCCGACCGGGAATATCCCCAAGGAGCAATCTCCCTTTGCGGCTCCCGTGTTCTCCGGGGTGGTTCTGCAAGGGCTCGACCCGCGGACAGGGAAGGTCCAGCGGCGGGTGGATATTAAGAACTTGATGAGCGGCGGCCATCACATCCGCTGCTATCGAAGCAAAGGAACCGATCGCTATCTGATGTGGCCCAAACGGGGCACGGAGTTTGTTGATATCGTGGACGGCAAGAATCACATGCGCACCGACTGGTTGCGGGGTGAATGCAGCTATGGCGTGATGCCGTCCGACGGGCTGGTCTTCGCGCCGCCGCATCCGTGCATTTGTTTTCCCGGCGTAAAACTCGACGGCTTCTTTGCCGCTTCCGCTTTGCCCGTGGCTCCCGCGGCGCGTGAGGACGGCCAACGGCTGCGGCGCGGGCCCGCCTATGACATGAAGACGGTTCCGGATAAGATCCTGCCCGGCGATTGGCCCATGTATCGGCACGATTCCGCGCGAAGCGGCAGAACGCCGTCGGCCGTCTCGCCCCATCTCACCGCATCGTGGAAGAAGCACCTTGGCGGGAAGCTCACCCAGAGCGTGATCGTCGGCGGCCGAGTGGTACTCGCCTCGGGAGATCAACACACGGTCTATTCGCTGGACGCCGCCGACGGCGAGATCGTGTGGAGCTGCGTTGTCGGCGGACGGATCGATTCGGCGCCGACCGTCTCCGATGGCCGCGTGTTGTTTGGCAGTCACGACGGCTGGGTTTATTGCCTGCGAGCTTCCGACGGCGAGTTGGCGTGGCGGTTTCGCGCGGCGCCCGTCGAGGCGCGCCTGACATCGTTCGGCCAATTGGAATCCCCCTGGCCCGTTCTCGGCAGCGTTTTGGCACACAACGGCGTCGCGTACGCCTCGGCCGGGCGTTCCAGCTATCTCGACGGGGGAATGTATCTCTACGGTTTGGACGTGAAGACGGGCGCCGTCGTGCATCGTCGCCATCTGGAAGGCCCCTGGCCGGACATCGCCACAGACGTGGGTCAGCCGTACGCCATGACCGGTGCCAGACCGGATCTGTTCACGTGCAATGGCACGTCGCTTTCCATGGGACCGCACGAGTACGGAATGAATCTGGCGGATCATCAGGCGTTCCAGCCCGATGGCGAGGCAAACAGCCCGAAGTCCGACCTGCACCTGATGGCCAGCAGCGGGTTTCTCGATGACACCTGGCACGACCGAACGTTCTGGACACACAGCCGGACCTGGCCGGGGCACAGAGTATTTGCCACCGCACACATCGCACCAAAGAGTGGGCAGCTTGTCGTGTTCGACGACTCCACGACCTATGCGATCAAGGCGTTCATGCAGAAGACCTTCATGAGTCCCCAGCATATTCCCGGCCAGGGATACGGTCTGATCGCCGACGCAAACGACAACGAGCCGGGGAAGAACTACATTAGAACGGCGCCGCCGCGGTGGAAGGTCCTTGTGCCCGTGCGCGCTCGGGGCCTGCTGCTCGCCGGCGACACGCTCTTCCTGGCCGGTTGTCGCGACGTGATTCCCAAGGACGATCCGACCGCGGCGTACGAGGGGCGCGCCGAATCGCTGCTGGCGGCTGTTTCCACGGCCGACGGTAAGAAGATCGCGGAGAATGCGCTGGACGCTCCGCCCGTACACGACGGCATGTCGGCCGCCGGGGGCAAGCTCTTTATCTCCGCCACGGATGGAACGGTTACCTGTTTTGCCGGCCAAGCAAACGCTTTGCAAGCAGACGGACAGTGACGGGCAACACAAGTACTTTGCGACATTCGACTTTGTGGGTGCCTGGGGTCGAGCGCAGCGAGCCCCCAGTCGGAGAATCACAGGGGGCTCGGCGTTCGTTCCTCACGTCTCGACCCCAGCCACCCAGCCGACACAATCAAGAGCCACGAGATACTGGAAAGCAGCGACAATACATGACTATCCAACATACCGGCCTTCGCTGCCTAGCCGTGCTGATGCTGTTGACGGCAACGGCTGTCCGTGTCAGAGGGGAAGAACCGGCCAGTACCGAAGCAGTCCCCAAGAAACCCAACTTCCGAGGCCGGCTGATGGTGGAGATCGGCTTTGGAGGCGGGGAGTCTCTTGCCTTTCTGGGATCGGGCAACTACGTCGTACACGGCCTGGACACGAATCTCGAAAAGGTGGCCGCGGCGCGCGAATATCTCCGCTCGCGGGGATTCCAAGACGGGATGTCGGTCGACACGTTCGACGGCAAGCATCTGCCCTACGCCGACAATCTGGTCAACCTGATGTGGGTGGCGGATGAAGACTGCGAGGTAACGCTGGAGGAGATCGACCGGGTGCTCGCGCCTCGCGGTCTTGCCATTTTGCCGAAGGCATTCGGGGACCAGGGGTCGAGTTTCGCCATCGAAGCCGCTGGTGACAGGTTTGAGTACAACAAGCCGGTTCCGCCGGCCATTGACGAGTGGACGCATTACCTTCACAGCGCCGGCGGCAACCCGGTGGCCAACGACGACGCGGTCAACCCGCCGCGGCAATTACAGTGGGTATCCTCGCCAAAATGGGCCCGGCATCACGAGCACATGGCGAGCATGAACGCGATGGTTTCATCCGGCGGAACGATCTTCTCTATTTGCGACCAAGGCCCGCGGGTCTCGATGATGCACCCTCCGGCATGGAAACTTTCCGCGCACAATGCGTTCAATGGGCTGCTGCTCTGGGAACGGCCGATTGCCCAATGGTTTAACCACCTACAGCGACTCAAGAGCGGGCCGGCCTCGCTGCCGCGCCGGCTGGTTGCCGACGAAGGACGCGTGTACGTGACCCTGGGGATCCAGGCGCCCGTCTCCGTGCTGGATGCCGACTCGGGCAAAACATTGCTGACCTGCCGAGGAACGGAGAACACCCGGGAGATCGTCCTCTCCGGCGATACGCTTTTCCTCGTCCGAGGCACGTCAACGTCAACGGCAATCACGGCCGTGAAGGCGGATACGGGGGCCCTCTTGTGGGAAAAGGAAGGCCCCGTGTCAACCTTCACCCTTGCGGCCGACGCCCAGAAGGTCGTCTACTTCGACGGCGAGAAAGTCCTGGCGCTGGGCCGTGCGGATGGCTCCCCATTGTGGACCTCCGAGAAACTCGGCGAGCAAAGAAAAGCCGGCTGGACCGAAAAGGACGCGCCCCGGTTGATCCTCGATAGCGGAGCCGTTGTCGTGGCGCCGAAGAATATGATGTACTCGCTCTCCGCCGAGGACGGAACCATTCTCTGGTCCGCCCCGCATCCCCGCTCGGGTTATGTGTCGCCCAAGGACCTGTTTGTCATCGACAACCTCGTCTGGTACGGCGATACGGCCGGGGCGAAGAACACGGGCAGATTCATCGGCCGCGACGTCATGACCGGCGAGATCAAGAAAGACTTCACCCCGGATATCGACATCGTTTGGCTGTCTCATCACCGGTGCCATTTCTCCAAGGCGACGAAGAACTTCATTCTGCCCGCGCGCATGGGAGTCGAATTTGTTGACATCAAGCGCGAGAACTGGAAACAACACCATTGGGTCCGCGGGGGGTGCATTTACGGTATTATGCCCTGTAACGGATTGATCTATACTCCCCCGCATGCATGTGCGTGCTATTTTGAAGCCAAGCAGACCGGTTTCGCCGCCTACACGTCCAACATCGGCCCCGCGCGATCTTCGGGCAACCGCGCAAGACTCGAAAAAGGCCCGGCATACGGCCTGGTTTCCAGAGACGCCAACCCCCGGCCCAAAGACGCCTGGCCCGTCTTCCGGCACGACTCGGCCAGAAGCGGTCATACGGACGGGGCCGTTTCCACAAACCTGACGCAGCGCTGGTCCGTCGGCATCGGCGGAAAGCTGACCCAGCCGGTAACCGCCGCCGGCAAAGTCTACGTGGCATCGATCCACCGACACACGCTGCATGTGTTCGACGTGGAAACCGGCAAGCCGCTGTGGCAATATGTCGCTGGCGGCCGCATCGACAGCCCGCCTTCCATCTACCGCGGACTGGCCATCTTTGGCTGCCGCGACGGATGGATCTATTGTCTGCGATGCAGTGACGGCGAGCTCGTATGGCGATTTCGCGCATTCGGGGAAGAATTGCTTATCATGGCCTACGGTCAGCTTGAATCGGCATGGCCCGTGCATGGCAGCGTCTTGATCACCAACGACGAAATCCATTGTGTCGCCGGCCGCAACATGTTCCTGGAAGGGGGGCTGCGATACTTGCGTCTTGATCCGGCCACCGGCAGGACGATATCGGAAACGGTCATGGACGAAAAGGACCCGTTGCGCGGAGGGAGCATACAGAAATACGATTCGTGGCTGGACATGACCACGACAATGCCGGACGTTCTGTCTCGCGACGGCGAGAACGTCTACATGCGTTCGTTGCCATTCGATACCCAGGGAAATCGCCGCCGGATCACGCATATCGCCGAAGAAACCGAGACCCCCCATCTCTTCTCGCCCAACGGGTTTCTGGAGGACCAGTGGTTCCATCGGTCGTATTGGACCTATGCCCGATCATTCCCCGGCGGTTGGATCGGGCATCTCAACGCGGGTCGTTACAACCCTTCCGGCCGATTGCTCGTTCTCGACGATTCCACCATCTACGCGTATGGCCGCAAGCCCGCGTATTACCGGTGGACAACCTCTCTGGAGTATCGCCTGTTTGCCGTCGACCGAAAGACGAGTAAAGCTCAGGACATCTACGCTTACGATCAGTTCAAGGCGGCCCAACTGAAAAACTTCCCCAAAATGAAAATCGATCGCGCCATGGGCCTGCCCTCGGGCCCCCGAGCCGTACTCCAGAAGTCTTACGACCGCCGCTGGGAAGACAATCAACCCGCCCTGCTCGTCCGCGCCATGGTGAGCACCGCCGACAGCCTGTTCATCGCGGGTCCGAAAGACATCTCGGATGAGAAGGATTTTTCTTTCTCGGATGCCACCGAAGGCTACAAGCAGAACAAGCACGATCTGCGGAATCAGTCCGACGTATGGAACGGAAAGGACGGCGCCATGCTGCTCGCCGTTTCCAAAACCGATGGAACGACCATCGCCGAACACCGATTGGACGCGATCCCCGTGTTCGACGGTCTGATCGCGGCCGAGGGCAAACTGTTTGTCAGCCTGACCACCGGCGACCTGATATGTCTTGGCGATAGCCAAACGAAGGAGAAGTGATGAACCGAGTGTTATTGACAGCCGTCCTGTGCATGTCGGCCTGTGTTGTGCAAGCAGAACATGACGCGGCAAGAGAGATACTCGATGCGACCGGCGTCAGAGGTGGACTGGTCGTACATCTCGGCTGCGGCGATGGGAAACTGACCGCCGCCTTGCGAGCCGGCGACAGCTATCTCGTACACGGCCTGGACACCGATGCGGGGCAAGTGGCCGCGGCGCGCGAGCACATCCGCTCGCTGGGCCTCCATGGCAAGGTGTCGGTCGACACGTTCGACGGGAAGCGGCTGCCGTACGTCGACAATCTCGTAAACTTGCTGGTGGCCGAGGATCTGGGCGAAGTGAGCTTGGAAGAGATCATGCGCGTGTTGGCGCCTCGCGGCGTGACATACGTCGGCGGCAAGAAGATCGTCAAACCCTGGCCGAAGCAAATCGACGAGTGGACCCATTTCCTGCACGGAGCCGATAACAACGCGGTGGCAAAGGACACGGTCGTCGGGCCACCGGAGCGCTACCAGTGGATCTCCGGGCCGCGATGGGCCAGAAGCCACGACCATCTGAGCAGCGTCAGCGCCATGGTCTCGGCCAAGGGACGTCTCTTCACGATCCTCGACGAAGGGCCCGCCGCGTCGGTGGCATTCGAGCCCGAGTGGCGGCTGGTCGCCCGGGATGCGTTCAACGGGGTGCTGCTCTGGAAGCGAACGATCGAACCATGGGAGGGTCATTTCCGTCCGTTCCGAACCGGCCCGACGGCTCTGGCTCGCCGATTGGTTGCCGCGGGCGACCGTGTCTACGTGACGCTCGGTTACGGCAAGCCGATCACCATTCTGGATGCCGCCACGGGAGAGACAATCCGCCAGTGCCAACAGACGGCCAATGCGATGGAATTCGCGTTTCACCAGGGCACCCTGTTTGCGGTCGTCGGCGACCGCGAACCGTTCGAACTAGAAGACACGGGCAGAATGTCGGTCGAACTGAAAGGAACGGGTAGAACGTCCGGTTCGCCGGAGAGGCATTGGAAGCTCTGGCGAGAGAAGGCCCCGCTGAAGCATCTCGTCGCCGTCGATCCCCAAACTGGAAAGCTGCTCTGGAAGAAGGATGACCCCGATACGCACGAAATCATGCCCACCGCCATGGCCGTGTCCGCCGGACGCGTCTTCATTCAGAACGAACAGGCGCTGGTTGCTCTCGATGCGGAAAGCGGCAAGGAACTCTGGCGGGCGGCCCGTCCGGTGAACCTCGATGCGCCGGGCTCCTCGGCCCCAACGCTGGTCGCCACCGGCGGCGTGGTGATCTGTGCGGATCGTGAAGTTGGCACGACCCCGCGAGACAAAGACGCGCAAGGCCGATCCGCCGGGTGGCACATGTACCCGCATACCGCACACTCGCGCGGCGGCGAGGCCATCGCCTACAATGCGGCCACGGGCGAGCGCCTCTGGAGCGTAACTTCCGTCGAAAACTTTCGCGCCCCGGCCGACGTGTTCGTGACCGATGACATGGCATTTGTCCGATCCAACAAACCGGGCCTTGCGGCCGGACTCGACTTGAGAACCGGTGAGGTGAAGCACCTTCCCCAGAAGAAGTCACCTATCAGGGATCCCGGTACGCACTGGCGATGTTACCGCAACAAGGCGACCGAGAAGTATCTTGTCTTGTGCCAGAGATGGACCGAGTTTTATGACCTTGCCACGGGCGTCCAGACGGTGAGCAGTTTTGTACGCGGGTCGTGCCAATACGGCATGTTGCCCTGCAACGGACTGCTGTATGCTCCGCACCATTCGTGCGCATGTAGTGTCGAATCCACGCTCAGCAGTTTCAACGCCTTGGCTCCCAACGCCAGTCCGGCGGAAGACACATCCGGTACGGTTCGGCTCGAAAAGGGCCCGGCCTACGAATCTCCGCTCTCCGCTTTCCGTGCTCCGCTTTCCGAAGACTGGCCGACCTATCGACACGACACGGCGCGCAGCGGTGTCGCCAACACGACCGTCGGCGCCAAGCTGGCAGTCGCCTGGGAAGCCAAGCTGGGCACGCGTCTTACCGCGCCGGTCGTCGCCGAGGGCATGCTCATTACGGCCGCTCCCGAGAGCCATACGGTCCACGCCCTGGACGCCGAGTCCGGTAAGCCGCTCTGGACCTTTGCAACCGGAGGGTCCGTCGATTCACCGCCCACCATTCGTAAGGGCACCGTGATTTTCGGTTGCGCCGATGGCTGGATCTACTGCCTGCGAGCCTCCGACGGCCAACTGGTCTGGCGATACCGGGCGGCACCGGTCGACCGGCGGATCGTAGCCTACGGAAAAGTCGAATCGGTCTGGCCGGTACATGGTAGTGTCCTCGTCCAAGACGACGTCGTCTACGCCGTTGCCGGCAGAACGGCCCACATGGACGGGCTCTTCTTCCACGCGTTGGATGCCCGGACGGGGCAAAGGATCCTGCGGCAGCGGATCACGCGCGCATCGTTTCCCGACGTGCTGGCCAGCGACGGAACCAACATCTTCATGCGACAGATGCGACTGGACAAACAAGGTGCCGTCCAGCCCGGCAACGTGCCACACCTGTTTAGCTCGGCCGGCTTCTTGGACGACTCCTGGTGGCACCGGACCTACTGGCAGTTCGGCTACGGGATGCCCGGGGGTTATACTCGCTGGTTCGCCGCGGGCGAGCGCCGTCCCGCCGGGCGGCTGATGGTGATGGACCAGGAGAGAATCTACGGGTTCGGTCGCTTGAATCAATATGGTCACGTTGGCGGTCACGTGGGGCTGGGAAAGATGCAGTACCTTCTCTATACCGCAGACCGGTCCGAGTTTGCTGCCGGCGCGGGAGCAACGAACGCGAGGCGTTTACCCTGGTCGGCGAAGAAACCGGATATCCCCACGCTCTGGAAAGGCAAGATCGATCTCTTGGCCCGGGGCATGGTGCTCAGCGATAAGGTCCTTTTCATTGCCGGTCCTCCCGACACGTTCGGCGTGGCCGCGGGAGACGCCCCGCACCCCTACACGCTTTCCGCGGCGCAGTCGCTCCAATCTCAGCGTGAGGCACTGGAAGGAAAGCAGGGCACGCTGCTATGCGCTATTTCCGCCGCCGACGGCAAGAAACTGTCCGAAGCCAGATTCGACGGACTGCCCGCGTGGGACGGCCTGATCGCTGCCCGGG
Organism: uncultured Planctomycetaceae bacterium; assembly: GCA_964444795.1. Lineage (GTDB taxonomy): Bacteria > Planctomycetota > Planctomycetia > Pirellulales > Thermoguttaceae > JABMRP01. The sequence continues at coordinate 106,286 of CAYUIQ010000001.1, read as the reverse complement.
GCCGATTGTACTTGACTATGCAGGACGGCGCGATTCGGTGCCTCTCCGGCGAATGACGCCGTCATTCGTTGTTGACGGAAGGCGGGGAGACGCATAAACTGTCGGCTGTTTCGGATCCCGATCCCGAGTTCGAAGGCTTGTTGAAATGAAACGCCCAACGATCGCCGCGTGCTTCGGTTCTTCGAGAGCCATCCGCATGGGCCCGTCGAGTCTGTTCGTCTTCTTGATTCTGGTTCTGCCGGCTCCGGCCCTAGGCGAACCGAGGCTGGTCGGTCATTGGAAGCTCGATGAGATCGGGCAGGGCGACCGTCTGGCCGATTCCTCGCCCAGTGGGTTTCACGGCACGTTGATCCCGGCCGTAGAACAACACTCCGTCGAGGGCAAGTTGGGGCAAGCCATTCGCATCCCCGCAGCCGGGTCCATTAGTCTCGACCGCCATGCCGCCGCACTTGGCAAGCTGACCGACTTCACCGTTTCGATGTGGATCCAATACGACGGCGGGGGCAGTCGAATGCTGTTTTCGTTCTCGGACGGAACACTCTCGCATCGCATTCAGGTGGAAGTAAATAGCAGCACCCTCAGTTTTGGCTGGCAGGACGGCGGCGGGTGGCAAAGTTTCGCAACCAAGCCGCTCGCCTGGGAACCGGGCCGATGGTATCACGTCGTGTTCGTCAACGACAGCACCATGGGCAAATCGATCCTCCGATCGAACGATCTGGTGCATAAGACCCACGCGGGCACGCTCTCGCCGGCCGCTTTGAAGTCGGCCGTTACGCGCGTGCGGATTGGATCGCTCAACGGCGAATATCCGTTTAGCGGCCGCATCGACGACGTTCGGCTGTTCGGCTCGGCGATGCCGCTGGAGGGCCAGTTGGCCCTTTACGAGGCGTCCAACGACACCCCCGACGATCCAAAGTGGGTCGTGGCGAAGACGGCGATGATCGAAAAGCATCGCCGCGCGGCAATGGCCCGCCGAGCTCGCGAACTCTTCTTCACCGAAGAAGCCCCCCACCTCGGCAAGACCGAACTGCAACGGAAAACGGAATGGCTTTTCCAGACCGAGGGAGACGACCTCCTGGATCGCACCGGCCAGGAGATCCTCTGGACGCGCGAGATGATCGGCCGACTGCAAGAGCGGATCGACGCTCGCGACCTGTCCGACGAACTGGCCCTGCTCGAACAGATCGAACAGCGAGCCTCTGCCGATGTTCCGGCCGCGAACGCTTCGGCAATACGAGCGATCTATTTCGACGTCCGCGCACTCAAACGCCGAATCATGCTCGGGCGTCCGGAGATCGATTTTTCGGCGATTGTCTGCGTCGACGCGCCCTATCCCTACCGCAGTCTGGACACGCACGGAACGTTCCAGCAAACGGAATGGGTCCACGAGAGCCGGTTCCGCAGCGAGATGTGCGCCTCGCACGGCGCGAAGCTGTTGGTGCTGGACGATTTCGCCAAAACCACCGCACCCCGCCGCCTTGCCCCGACCGACGAGTTCGGGCAACGGGGTGCGATGATGAGTTTCGACCTCTCTTTCGACGGCCGCCGGGCCTTGTTCTGCATGAAGCCGGAAAACGAAAAGGCCTATCACCTCTACGAGATCGGACTCGACGGAAACGACTTCCGCCAGATCACCTCCGGCGGCTACAGCGACATCGACCCGATCTACTTGCCCGGCGACCGATACCTGTTCCTTTCGACCCGGGCCGAAACGTACGCTCAATGCGGCATGTGGGCACGCAGCTATATTCAAACCCGTTGCGATGCCGATGGCAAGAACATCCACATCCTCTCTCCCGGCACCGAGCCGGAGTATTCGCCCTCCTTGCTCGACGACGGGCGAGTCCTTTCGACCCGCTGGGAGTACGTCGACAAGTCTCCCATGCACATTCAATCGCTCTGGACGATGCGTCCCGACGGCACGGGGGCCGCGGCATTCTGGGGTAATCAGAGCGTGTACCCGGACCACTTGGGTGAAGCGCGGCAGATTCCCGGTTCCACCAAGGTGTTGTTCAACGGATTCGGCCATCACGACGTCTGGGTTGGGTGCATCGGCGTGGTGGATCCGAAGCAGGGCCTGAACTTTCCCAACGGCGTCTGGAAAGTGACCCAAGAGATGCACTGGCCGGAGGTCGGCAACGGTCCGACCCCGACGCCCGGAGTGACGGCCGAGTATCACACGTCGGGCAAATACGCGGCCTACAAGACGCCGTATCCGTTGAGCGAGGAGTTGTTCCTCGTTTCCGCCCGAACCGGCGGAATTTGGATCGGTGGGATGCGTTCGGGCCACGATCCAACCATCGGCAAGTTCAAACTCTACCTGATGGACGTCCACGGCAATCGCGAGCTGATCTACCAGGGCGAGAACAACGTGCTGTACGCCCAGCCGGTCCGCTCGCGAAAGACGCCGCCGCTGTTGCCCGATTTGGCCGATATGCCCGGCTCGGAGAAGGACCAGCCGGCGATTCGCCCCGGGGTGTTCTTCTCGAACAACATATTCGACGCCGCCCCGCCGGAAGTGCGCCAGCTCGGCAAATACGTGCGCGTGGTCGAGAGCATGCCGAAGAACTACTCGGTCGGCATCGTTCACTCGGGCGGCAAGCCGTTCGGCAGCGACGGTCCGAACACGGCGTGGGGCGTCTGGGGCGAAAGGTTTCTAGAAGGCAAAACACCCACGCCGACGACCGACCTTTCCTGGGGCGATGCCTCCGTGGTGCAAGGGCCCGTGACTAGTGTTACGGGTCCGTTAAGCGTGAAGCAGATCCACGGCATCGTGCCGATTCGCGAAGACGGTTCGGTCAACTTCGAGGTCCCGCCTTGTCGGATGCTTTATTTCCAGGTGCTCGACGAGCATTATCGGGCCGTCCACACGATGCGTTCCTGGGTATCGGCCCGACCGGGCGAATACCGAGGGTGCGTAGGCTGCCACGAGGCACATAACTCGACGCCGGTCGCCACCCCGATCAAGGCCGGAAGAACGCCCGACACGATCGAGCCGCCGCCGTGGGGCGTCCGTTCCCTTTCCTACGTCAAGCACGTTCAACCGATCTTCGATCGTGCCTGTGCCGACTGCCATCAGGGCGATGGAGAGGCGGTTGAAACACTCAATCTGACGCTGCGGCCCGATAATTCGCCGACCCGATCCGGAATGGGCGGCGTGCAACGTTGGGGTGGTATCTTCCCCGAACCCTATTTGACGCTCACGCTCGGCAAGGACCATCACCACCTCAGGGGTACCCCCGGCATCGCCGCCTCGCGAACTTGCGTCGGACTGCCGAGCACCATGCATGTACCCTACGACACCCTGCCGCCGTTGACCTACCTATCGCCCAAAAGCAGGCTGATCGCCGAGGCCATGAACAGGGAGCGTTGCGGCAAGCATCTGTCGGCCGAAGATCTGCGGATGCTGATCGCCTGGGTCGACCTCTGGGCCATGTACCGCAGCGACGAGGACGTCCGCGAGATTGAAGACGCCCCCAGCGATTGGTTCCCCCTTTGGACCTACCCGCCGAAAACCAAAACGGCCCCCCGCGTCCGTACGGAATACTCCCAAGACGAGTACACGTGTCCCGAAGATCGCGTTTCGCAAGCGCAGCCCAATCTTCAATAGACACCGGCCTCGATGCTATTGCAGAACAACGGGCATGCCCATCAGAGGCCAAATTTTCCAGACGAACAGCGACAACACGACCATCAGCAAGACACTGGCGGGAACGCCGGCGACAAAGAACTCTCCGGATGAGAACTGCCGGCTTTCGTAGGCAATCGCGTTGGGAGCCGCGCCGACCAGCAACAGGAAAGGCATCCCCGCGGTGACCAGCGAAGAGAACAAAATGACTTCCGGCGCCACGCCAAGATAGGGGGCAAGGACCAGGGCCACGGGCAGCGAAATGGCAATGGCGGCAACGTTCATGATCAGGTTGGTCATGACCAGTACGAACAACGCCGTTCCCATGATGAACACGAACCCGGGAGCTTCGTCAAAGAGAACCAACCACTGGATCGCCATCCACTCGGCAGCCCCCGTTTCCCACAAGCAGAACCCGATGCTCATGGCTCCGCCAAACAGAAGGACGATATTCCAGGGGATACTCTCAAGATCCTTGATCGTCAGGATTCTGAAAACGAAGAAGAGAATTGTGGCCACGAGAATGACGGCGCTCTTATCCAGGTTCTCCGCCATCGCGGGAAAGATCGATCGCATGCTCATCACGGCGATAGCCGAAAAGATAATCACCAGAGCAAGGATTTCGGTCCGGGACATCGGGCCGAGTTTCTTGTGCAGCAATCTTGCTCGCTCGCGGAGACCGGGAATCGTTTTCTGCTCGGGCTTGAACAAGATCATGCAGTACGCCCAGAGCAGAACAACCATGACGCAGCCGACGGGCAGCATGTACTTCGTCAGCTCGAAGAAGGAAATGTCTTCTCCGACAATCTCCCGATAGAATCCGATGGCCACGGCGCCGCGTGCCGCTCCAAGCAAGGTGATAATGCTGCCCGCGCCGGCGACGAAAGCCATGCCGATGAAGAGCCCCCTGCCGAATCTGGTCGGCCTTTCCTCCTCCGTGTAGAGGGCATAGATAGCCATCAGTAGCGGATAGATGGTGGCGGCCACTGCCGTATGGGCCATGATCAGGGTCAACGCCGCCGTAATCAGAAAGCTGCCGAGGTAGATCATGCTGGTGCGCTCGCCGACCACAACCAGCATACGGTAGGCCATTCTCTTGGTTAGGCCGGTCTTGGAGAAGACCATCCCGAAGGTGATCGAACCGATGATGAACCAGACCGCCGGATCCATGAAATTCCCGAAAACGACCTTCGCGGGCGACAAGATTTCCGCCACGTGTCCTGTCACGAGGTCCTTCGGTTTCACCGCACCCACCGCCTGCTCCATCACAACCTTCGCCGGCCTGATCAGGAAGAGAACCTGGATCACGCCGACGGTGATGCTGGTGACGCCGATCGGTACGACCTCGAAGACCCACCAGGTGGCGGTCAGCAGGAACAGGGCCAAGGCGGCCTTGCCCTGATGCGACAGATCGAATCGTTTTCCGTCGGGGTCCACGGCATCGGGGAAGTCGGGGCAGAAGTAAACGATACAGAACAGGGCAATCCCCACGCACATCCAGAAGTACTTCTTTCCGTCGACCCATTTGGCCTTCCCCACCAATTGGACGCCGCCGGGGGGCGTGCCTGCGCTATCGTTGCGTTTCTGGTCGTTCATTCTCGTGGCAACTCCCTCAGAAGATGCAGAAACCCATCTCTTAAGAACTCATGACAAGGGCAAGTTCGCTCAGCAGATCCACCGAGCGGACAACGCCGACGACCCGATTGTCTTTGAGCACCGGAAGCAGGCTGGTATTCTGGTCAACCATTTCGTTGATGGCCTTCATGATATGGTCGTCATGGCGGATGGTCGCCTTGATGGGGATCATAAACTCCCTGACCAGACGGCCGGCCCGTTTGCGAATGCCCGCAACGGTCTTATCATAGGAGAGTTCGGCGAGATTTGGGTCGATTTCCACGTCGAAGACTTTTCGCTGGTATTGCAGCGACCCGCTACGCATGAACCTCGGCTCCAGTCCCCGCATGATGTCACGGCGGCGGAGCATACCGAGGAGTTCGCCCAGGCTCTCGTCGAAAACAAGAGCCACCCGAGGAGCCGTCGCCCGCCCCTCCCTGAGAATCTGTACTGCCATCTCCGCGATAGCACCGCGGAGGTCAAGCGTCTCCGGTATGCAAGGATACTCTTTGAGAGGGACCATGATGTCCGCGACGAGCTTCTTATTCATATGAGTCCCGCTCTCCTTTAGGAGGCATTACCACGATTTGGTCTCCAGTATGCCCTTGATCTTTTCTTCCGCTCGCTTTTCAACGAGAAGCATCCTGTTCGCTTTGGCCTGTTGGATCTTCTCCATCAGCTTCTGGATCTCCGCCGGCTTTTCCAGAAAATCCATGGCCCCCAGCTTGGTGGCCTCAATTCCCTTTTGAAGCGTGGCGTATCCCGTCAAGAGAATGACTTGCAGGTCCGGGTTCATCTTGAGAAGATGTTTCAGGGTTTCAATCCCGTCCATTTCCGGCATGGAGAGATCGAGGACAATGGCATCGTAGGATTTGCCCGTGGCCTTCTCCAGGGCCTCGCGTCCGCTCGCCGCGGTGTCGACGTCGACGCCTCTGGTTTCCATCCGCTGGGAGAGGATCTCGGTGAATTCCAGTTCATCATCTACTAGCAACACTTTCTCTCTTGCCATGACGAGTACTCCGTTGCTGCCGCGATTCTCTCTCCCCGCCGACTCCGCCCGTACGGCGGAAAGCCGAGAGATTGTCTCCGTCCGCGGTACGGGCTTGATGCGACGAGTCTACCAGGACGCGAGGCGCTTTTCCAGTCCGTTCCGTCCGTGCGTCCGCGTCTTTACGGTGTCCTGCGGTGGCAGCGGGATCCCGCCAGCCGCTCAACCGTCCATTTCCACGGTCCGCGAGCATGATCCAAGGGAAAAGTCGATGCGAACAGAACGGCTCGGCGGAACCGCACAAACCACCACGAAAGGGGGGGGCGTTGCGGGAACTGGGCCCCGCGGCAACCGAGATCAAAACGGAGTCGAAGGCCAACAGAATGCGACCTTTTATCATTGGCAACGAGGAAGAGTTTTGTCGACCACATGGCCGCGGGTATTTTGACAAACCTCCCCAACAGCGGTATTCTAGACAGCCCTCGGAGATGAGAACCGTGAACGCACTTCCATTATCTTCTGTCCGTTTGGTCATTACCGCAGCGCTCGGTTGGGCCGTCCTGATCGGTATGGCAGCCCTGCTGGGTGCGACCCCGTCGGTGGCTGCCGACCCGACCAAGAAGGACGCGGAGGCCGAGAAGCCGGGCGACGACAACCCCTACTCCAAGGAGGGTGACTTTGCGGCGGGCGACGAGAAGAAGCCCGAGGGGAATCCCGCCGCGAAGCCGTCCGAGTCGCCATCCGTGGCCAAGCCGGTTGCGGAAGTCGACCCTCGCGATCTCGAACGGAACATAATCGAACGGCGTTTCGCGGTTCCCGATCTGTTGGACCCGGCGCCGATCTTCGATTGGGAAAACCATCATGTGCTCCATCGCAACCGTAAGCCTTCGCACTGCACCGGGATGGTGTACGCGGACGAGAAATCGGCCCTGGAGGCGACGCGCTCAGCCGCCAAGGCCTTGCACTACACGACCGAGCAGCTTGACGATGCGTGGCGATTGGACGAACTTCGCCCCATCCCCCAAATCGTCCTTTCGCTCGACCACGCCCAACAGGGCCTCGGCAACGGCAGTTGCGGCACGGCCATCACGATGGACGAATATCAACTGAAGCGGAAGGGGGCGTATGAGTTCACGTTCACGCTGCAAGGGGCGAAGTAGAGGGAGTGCCGGCCAGGGGGCATCTAACTATCTGCTGCGCAACGAGTTGCGGCGTCTGTCCACACGAAAATAGAATGTGCTCGTTGCTCACCGCTCTTTCGCGCCGGCGGCGCCGGATTTCCATAAATGCCACACGAGATGACGACATTGAATCGGCTCCGAAAACCCCCGGCGGAGTGGATTTGGGTTTTTTTCTCTTTTTCCCCAAAAAACTGGTTTCTCGCATGACACGATGATAACATGGAAACACGTAGGTCGGGGGCCATCAAGGCGACTCGCGGATCCTCTTCAGGCTGTTGGCGGTCCGTTGGAGTTGGTCCCCTGCCATCATCGGGGGTTCGGTTGTTTCACGAACCGGGAAGAGAATTTCAAGCGGCGCTGCCGTAAGTGACCGGCGGCGTCAATCCATGCGCTGGTGTCTATCTCGGAGGTAACTCTCATGCGGTGTACGACAATCCATGCCAGGGCCCTTCGCCCTTCTTTCGGAACTGAACTCGCGCGTGCCGTGGGACTCTCGCTTTTGCTGCCGGCATGTTTCGCACTAGTAACGACCGGAACCGCCTTCGGGCAGACCGAGTGGATCGGTGATGGAACCGGCACCTCAGGATGGGACCAGCCAGGTAATTGGAACGCGGGCGTGCCAAATGGCTCCACCGACGCCCGGTTCATCAATAAGGATGGCACGAGCAGTAATCCGTATACCATCAATTTGTTTGGAACGAACGGCGTGGCTCAGGATCTGGACATCTGGGGAAGCAGTCACTTCAAGATTCAAGGCGACCCCGGTACGACGTTGAGCTTTCGCACGCTCGACATCAACACGAGTTCGGGTAACAACAACGGCAATAACAACTCGAGCAACACCACGTACGACGTCGACCTGATCGGCAGCGATACGATTACCCAATGGAGAAAGTGTGGCGGTACTCATTCCTTCAATCGCAATGTGACGCTTGCAAATGAATTGCAGACCAAATCGAACAGTTGGAACTTCGGCGACGGCGTCGGCAGTGATACGTTCACGTTCAACGGCGGCTTAAACGTGACCTTTTCGGGCATCGCCTCCGGGAGCACGGTGACGGCCAATTTCAACGGCACCGTTGTTGCCCCGACGATCACAGTTGGCGCGGCATCGACCTACAACGCCAAATCCGCCGGCGCGGCGGGCGATTCCTCCACGACCATCACGGTCGAGAATGGCGGTCTGTTGAATCTCGAGGTCGGGCAATCATCGTTGGCCGATATCAGCGTCTCCGCCTTCAGCGCGCTGGCTGGGAACATGAACGGCGCCATTTACAGCGGTGGCAGCCAGAACGTCACCCTCGTCGCGGATTCCATTCTGGCTCCCACGGGCGGCCCCGAGCCATCGGAGACTGACCTCGGCCTGACGCCCGGCGTCCAGGACGCGATCCTCTGGAAAGGCGCCACGTCCACCGGCACAACCAGCGCCGGCGACGATGGCAACAGCGTTTACAAGGGGGTGGCTGTCGGGCAGTTCACGCCAAATTTCTACAGTAGTTCCAACACCTACACCACGCCTACTTCCGGCGATCTTGCCGTGGCCATGGCACACAACAAGACCGGGACGGGATCCCGGTACTCGGGGGCAAAGTTCGATTCGCCGACCGGCGTGGCCAATATCGGCATGTATGGCATGTCGGAGATCACGTTGCGACAATCGCTCAAGGGTACGGCCAACGAGTTCCACTTCCACAACGAGGGCACTCTCAACCGGACAATCGTGACTTTCGACCTTGATGCCGTGACTGCCGCCCAGGCGGTTCACGTGCATGACGGCAGTCTTTCGATCGGCAATAACGCCGCGCCGGATATTAAGGGGCGCCTGGAGTTGCACGGCGACGCGATGGTGAAACTCCCGACATCGCAGCTTGTGCCCGACGCCAACACGGTGATCGTTCTGAACGACAATGCATCCGTGAGCGTGAACACCGGCGAGGAGTCCATTCTGGAACAGTTGACGTCCGGGACCAACCTGATCGTCAACAGCGCGACCCCGGTCGTTTATCTGGAGAGCCGCGGCGGCGGTTATGACTTCACCGGCGCTACGAGCGGCACGCCCAACCCGGTGATGATGCAACTGCTCACCGCTTCCAACCTTGTGGTGTCCAGCAACAACAACAACTTCTTCACACTCGACGAGGATCTGACCCTCGGCGACGGCAAGTACTTCATCAACTACGGCTCCAGCCACAAGGGGATGACCCTGGGCAACGTCGCCGACCCGGGACAAGTTATTGCGGAAGCGGGCGCTTTGTCGATCGGCATCGCCAACTTCGGTTCCCCCGACGCCGGCTCCGGTTCGATGAAGATCAATGCCACCGTCGACGGCGGCGGGACCGCGGCGATCCGGCTGGGCAGCACCACGGCGCTGACCGGCGTGCGGGGCACGAACCAGCGTGCTACCCAGATCCCCAGCGGCACGATCGAATTGAACGCCTCCGCCGCATTTGTCAACACGCCGGAAGTGGCCGTCGACTCGGGCACCGTGAAGCTCAACGCTCCCATGACCTTCCCCGACCTGACGATCAACGCCACGCTGAACACCAGCGGCAACGCGGTCACCGTCAACGGCGTCCTCGGCGGCAGCGGCCAGGTGACCGGCAACGGCACGGTCAACGTTCTCGGCGGCGTTGCACCCGGCGTCGGTATCGGGGCATTGGACGCCGGCAATCTGAGCCTCGCGGCCGGGGGTTTCTTCGAGCTGGAGATCGCCGACCCGGACGACGTCGGCGGCGCTAAAGGCACCGGCGCGGGCACGGGATGGGATTATCTCATGACCGATACGTTGGCCCTCGGCGGCGATTGGTCGATCACGTTGGCCAACGCCGGCCTGACGCGTAACATCCTCGCCACCGACGAGTTCCTCATTGCCACGTCCGGTGACGGCTTCGCGGGCATAACGAGCCTGCCGACCTACAACGCGCCGCAGGGGTGGACCACCTCGGGGGCCACTTTGGATATCGTCGGCAACGACCTGTTCCTCTCGGGCATCACGGCCGGTTCGTCGGCGGCCGTGCCGGAGCCCTCCACCTTCCTCTTGGCGGCCCTCGGCCTGCTGGGACTTGCCCTGGCCGGCATGCGGAGACGCTGGCGATAGCGGATTGCCCGACAACACGATCGTCATATTCGCGTTCGATCATGGTGAGATATTCGGCTCCCAGAGCCGGATGTTCAAACTGACTTTCTACGACGAAGCGGCCCGGATCCCGATGCTTGTTCGTTATCCGGACCGTGTGAAAAGCGGCTCGTCGGACATCTGCATCAACACGCCGGACCCCTACGCTAAGCATAACGTTGCCGAAGACGCTTCGTACCGGCAGGATCTCGACCGTTTGCGCGGTTTCATGGACACAAAGATGAAAGGGCTGAGCGACGGTTTTCACCCATGCCGTTGGTATCGAGACTATTGGATGCACGAGAATTACAGCATCAAAGCAAGCGCCAAGGGAGAATTCGGACCGCTCCCAAGGCCAAGACGCCGTGCTGGAATCGCTCGACGTCTGGCAGATGAAGAAGATCTACGAATAGGCAAGACCGCGAGATACGATCGGTCTGCCGCAGTCCATCGCGGCGCATTCCCCGCCCCGCGAGAGGCGTCAAGTGGACGGCCGCGCGGGCGGTGTTTGCTCATTGAAATAGTGCTGCGTGCCGAGTGCCTCGATTGAGGTGCCGATACGGTTCAGGGCGTGGGCGTACGCGGCCGTGCGCATGTCGATCCCGTGTTCGTCCGCGAAATCGTAGACGGAGTTGAACTCGCGGGTCATGATGGCGGCCAGTCGCTGGTGGACTTCTTCCAGTGTCCAATAGAAGCCCTGTTTGTTCTGAGTCCACTCGAAATAGCTGACGGCCACGCCGCCGGCGTTGGCCAGCACATCGGGCACGACGAGCGTATGGCGATCGCTGAGGATCTTGTCGGCTTCGCTGCTCGTCGGGCCGTTGGCCAACTCGACGATCACCGGGGCCTGGATTCGCTCGACGTTCTCGGCCGTAATCTGGTTTTCCAACGCGGCGGGAACCAGCAGATCGACGTCCAGAGTCAACAATTCCTCGTTGGTTATCTGCCGGGCGTCGATCACCTCGCACACCGAGTCGCGACAATAGACGGCCTTGAGCTTGCGCGACTCATTCTTGAATCGGACGAGACTGGGAACGTCGAATCCAGCGGGCTCGTAGATTCCGCCCGTGGAATCGCTGACCGCGACGATCTTGTACCGCGCCTCGTGCAAGAGTTTGGCAAGCGCCTGGCCGGCGTTGCCGAAACCCTGTACCGCTACGCGGACCTCCTCGGGCTTCCAACCCTTGCGTTTCTCCAACTCTCGGATGCAGTAAAATGCTCCGCGGCCGGTGGCGTCGTCACGTCCGAGGCTACCGCCGAGTTCGACGGGCTTGCCCGTGATCACGGCCGGCGTGTGACGGCGAGCGATCTTCGAGTATTCGTCCATCATCCAGCCCATCACCATGGGGTTGGTGTAGACGTCGGGCGCCGGAATGTCGGTGTCGGGGCCGAGGAAGTCGGCCATCTGGCGGATGAAGCCGCGCGAGAGCCGTTCCAGTTCGAGCCGGGAAAGCTCCTTAGGATTGACCGTGACTCCCCCTTTGGCGCCGCCGTAAGGAATTCCGACCACGGCGCACTTGATCGTCATCCAGAACGCCAGAGCCATGACTTCATCGAGGTTCACGTTGGGATGATAGCGGATGCCGCCCTTGGTCGGCCCGCGCGTATCGTCGTGGCGGACCCGATATCCGTCGAAGATCCGCAGCGAACCGTCGTCCATTCGCAGGGGGATGGAGACTTGGAGAATCGCTTTGGGGTGCTTGAGTTTCTCCAACGCCTCTTCGTCGATCCGCGCGTACCCGAATGCGCGGTCCAGACGCTTGATCGCGTCGCCGAAGACGTCGTGGGAATCGGTCGTTGGCATGATGCATCTCCTGGCGGAAAGGGTCGGTGCGCTACTTGATCTCGACCACGATGAGTGTCTTATCGTCGGTTGCCAGCCCGTGCTGGTAATCGGCAACACGCTCAAGGATATAGTCGGCCGCTTCAAACAGGCTTACCGAGTGTGCCTGGATGCCAATCTCGCTCAGTCCCCGCGTACCAAGGCAGCGTCCGTCCGCATCGGCCGTTTCGATCAAGCCGTCGGTGTGGAATAGTAGTCGATCACCGGGCCGCAGAGGCAGCGTGTGTTCGGGTTCCTCGCCGAGGCCGTCCTCCAAGATACCGATCATGGCGTTCTGGCTGTGGAGATATTCGACGGTTTGCCGGTCGTGACGAATCAACAGCGGGCAAGGGTGTCCCGCTCCACACCAGGTTATCTGGTTACTGCGAAAATCGATTCTCGCCGCCATGAACGTCAGGTAAAGGTCGGTTTCCGTAAGATGATCGTAGACGAACCGGTTGAGCGAGTCCACGATGTCGCGCGGTGCGCAGCCGTGAACAATGTTGTGGCGGACTTGGCTGCTGACACGGGTGGCCATGAGCGCCGCGGCGATCCCATGACCGGTGACATCGCACATCGTGATGTAGCACGTATCCGGGTCGGAGAATCGGACCTGGCAATAGTCGCCGCCGACCTCTTCGACGGGCTCATATCGCACGTCGACCGAGACGCGTTCGCGCCGCGCCGGTCTCGGCAGCAGGCTGCTATGCACCCTTGCCGCCAATCTCAACTGCATTGCCATCTTGTCTTGCTTAATCCGCAACGCCCGCTCGACCTCTGCCAGGCGGTGCCGGAGCTTCTCGACGTCGTCATCGGCGATTGCCGAGTAGGCCATGTTTCCATCCCTGCAATGTGACGGTTGCCCGGAAGAGTGCCGACGGGGTAAACAACGGGGCAACCTCCAACCATGTTATAACGCAATCAAACATCAACCCGCCAGCGAGATACCCCAATAAGCAGCGGCGCCAAGCGCGGCAGCCAAGGGCAGTGTCGTGATCCAGGCGGTAAGTATCTTTCCGATCATGCTTCGCTTTGCCTGTCCGGTGACCGTGCCGATGCCGAACAACGAGCCGCACGAGACGTGGGTCGTCGACACGGGCATCCCAAGCCGGCTGGCGCCGATGACAATTCCCGCGGTAAGGGCCCGAGCCATAAACGACCGCATTGGGGAGCGTGCCCTGGCGGCTACTTGGTTTGCGAGGTATTCCTTGGCCAGATGACAAAACGGTTCTTCCCCGCCGCGATGTTTTGGAAAGGCCCGGGCATTCCATGGGCGGGATCCATGGGTTGACCGAAATAGTCGAACGTAATGTTCAGGGGTGTGCCGTCCGGGTGTTCCATGAACATTTCAGCCAGGGGGATTCTGCCGATGAACTTCGAGGTAATCCGTGGATACTTCGCCTCGAATACGGACGATGGCACATTCAGGCTCAATGTGATGGAGTCGTCGCCAACCGTGAATTCGGCATCGGTCTTGGAAGCATCCACGACACTGTCCTGATCCTGTTTCGGGAACTTTCCCGCTCCATCCAGGTAGACGTTGTTATTGACAAGGAACCCCGAGGCATCCGCGTTATTGCGAATCAACTTGTCACTGCCGAAACCGTCGCCGCCAACGATCAGATTGTTGTAGATTCTCTCATGGCGAAGCGTCGGACCCGTCTTGCCCGAGCGAACGGTGCCGTGGGGTTCGAAGTACGGAACGATACGCTTGGGGGAAGCCGCGAAGAGGAACTTGCACTGGTAAAACAGGTTATGCACAAAGGTCGTGCCGTCTCCCTCTTCCATGATGTCCGACCGGACGAGGACATTGTCGTCCACGATCAGCGGGCCGAAGTTCACCTCCAACTTCAAACTTGCATCGACCAGGATATTGCCCGTGACGCGCGTGTTCTGCGAGCCCCAGTCAAGCCAGATTCCCTTGGTGCCGTTGTTGACCGTCGGTGTGCCGTAAATGAGATTGTTGCGTAGGACAACATCGATGGGAAAGAGGATCTTAATGGCTGCCTGATTCGTGCCAAACCATTCGTTGCGGTAGTTTGTTTCTGAAATGACGTTTCCTTCGATCGTGCATCCCACGGCGCCATAACACCCGTAAATGCCTACTTGGCCGCACCGCTTGATCACATTGTTGCGAATGAGGTGGTGTCCCAAGGTCTCCATGGGCGGGATGTTGCTCCCGCCTTCGAGCAACCCACCCTCTTCGCTGTTGTTTCGCGGGAAATGAACTTCATCCGTGACCCCTAGAGAAATGCCGATGTTCCGGGAGTTGGTAATCCGGCAATTCTGGATGGTCCATCCGTAACCGTACTTGGTGCCGACGGCGCCCTTTTCCAGCGTGTAAATATCGCCCCATTGCGGGGCCGTGTGCCGGATATCGAAGCCGTCGATCACGATATACTTGAGGCCCGATATCTCGGGGAAGAAGGCGGTCGCCCGGGCGTTGATTTCCGTGAGGGCCGTATTGGGATCGACCGCTGCAAAGTTCGCCCAGATTTGAATCTTTCCGCCGGGGTATTGCCGATCCTCGGGAAACTCCGTCTTGTTCTTGTAGCCGTAGGCGGTGTCGGTGAACCACGTATTGGGGGTGGATCGCATCTCCTCGAACTTGATCTTCTGCAGATAGGCTTCTCCGTTGCAGTAAACATCGCCCAGGCGACGATCCCAGCCACGGAACATCCATTTGCCAAAGACGGGAATGGCGAAAGGGTTGTACCCCTTGAAGAAGGCCGTATCCAATTCAACCATCCACACGCCGTCGCCCCGATCGGTCCAGGTGATAATTCGCTCGGACCCGCGAACGGACACCTCTTCTCCGGGCGCGGCTCGATAGACGATTGGCTTGGTGGGCGAATCGCCACCTCTCGGCGGGACGATTTCTTCACGATAGATCCCGGCCTTCACCAGAACGGTATCCCCGGCCTGGGCCACGTTCGCTGCCGCCTGGATGGTTTTCAGGGGCCGGGCCTCCGTACCCGGGTTGTCATCCGATGCATGGGCCGCTTGATTATTCACGACGAAGGTGTGGGAGGCTTCCGCTTCGCCAATCGCCAGCGAACATCGAGTCAGCAGGATGGCGCATAGAACGGAGATATTCGTACTGCGCATAAGGTTTGCTTTCATCATCGTTGTGGCCCTTTTGCGGTAACCTATCCCGCTCCTTCCTCGAGCAGGCGCCGAAAGTTGTTCAGTTCCTTTTCCAGTGCCTTGCAGCCAGCCTTGTGCATCATCCATTTCTCAGTAGTTCGGTGTCGGCGGGCGATAGTGGCTCAGGTCGATCGAGCGGAACCAGTCGATCGTTTTCAGCAGGCCTTCGCGCAAGGGAATCGTCGGTTCCCAATCGAGACGCTCTCGGGCCAGGGTGATGTCGGGCTGCCGTTGGGTCGGATCGTCGGCCGGGAGATCCTCGTGGATCAACCGCGACCGACTTTCGGTCAACTCGACAACAATCTCGGCCAGTTGGCGGATGGTGAACTCGCCCGGATTGCCCAAGTTGACCGGGCCGATGAAATCGTCGGGACCATCCATCATGCGGAGGATGCCCTCGACCAGATCGTCGCGATAGCAGAACGACCGGGTTTGGCTGCCGTCTCCGAAGAGCGTAATGTCGTCACCCTGAAGTGCCTGGCGGATGAAGTTGGAGATCACGCGGCCGTCGAAGGGGTGCATGCGAGGGCCGTACGTGTTGAAAATGCGTATCACCCGGACGTTCACGCCGTTGGCCCGGTGGTAGTCCATGAAGAGCGTTTCGGCGGCCCGTTTTCCTTCGTCGTAACACGCCCGGGGACCGATCGGATTGACCGACCCTCGGTAGCTCTCCGGCTGGGGATGAACTTCCGGGTCGCCGTACACTTCACTGGTCGATGCCTGAAGCACCTTGGCCCGGCAACGTTTGGCCAACCCCAGCACGTTGATCGCCCCCATGACCGAGGTCTTCATCGTCTTGATCGGATTGTACTGGTAATGGCCGGGCGCGGCGGGACAAGCCAGATTGTAGATCTCATCGACTTCCAAATAGATCGGCAAGGTCACGTCGTGCCGGATCAACTCGAAATTGGGGCGCCCCAGCAGCCGGGCGACGTTTGTCTTCTGGCTGGTGAAGAAGTTGTCCAGACAGATGACGTCGTGTCCGTCCTCGACAAGCCGCCGGCACAGATGCGAGCCGAGAAATCCGGCCCCGCCGGTCACCAGAATTCGCTTGAGGGTTGCCATGAGGAAGGCCCTTTTCTTCGGTTCTCTCCAGAAATCCCGGAGAAACCCTGCTTGTACATTTCCCGAGGAGGCGCGTTGGGAAAGTGTACGTTTCGGACGGCCCTTTGGCAACCGGGCCGCCGGCCGGACTTTCCGCCATGGGCCGCACAACCGGCAGCCAGCCACAGGTCGCATTGCCGGCGTCCGGTCAGGGAGACGATGGGCTCCCGGAATCCGCTTCTCCGTCGGAGGAGGGAAACTCCGGTGTCGCGTTTCCGGAATCGGCCGCAATCGCCGGGGGTATGTCTCCCGGGCCGGGATCGTCGGCGTCGATCATCGCCACGTCGACAAGCGATCCGACGTCGATGGTCAGGCGATACGTTGCCCCGGCGCCGGGCGTGGTCTCGACCGAAAGATCACCGCCCAACCGCCGCGCCATCTGCCGGCTCACCGAAATGTCCGCGGAAGCTTCCGCTTGCTGGGAAGACTCTTCCCACGGGAAGCCATCCAAAACGCCGCTGACGGCCAGTTCCAACTGCCGCACGTTTTGTCCCGCGGGCAACATCCGCACGAGCAGGCAAACCGTTCCATTAGGGGTCGAGTGGACAGCCAGCCGCAACAGGGTGAGGAGGATCTGGCGGAGGTAAATCGGGTCGGTCTCGATCGTCTCGGGAATGGGCCCGGGGAATTCCACTTCCACCGCCACGTGCTTCACCCGAGCCCATACGGCCGCCACCGCGCAAGCGGTCCGGGTGATCTCCCGCGGATTGCAGCGGGTTTTCTTGACGACCGCTTGTACGGGCTCGATCTTCGCCAAATCGAAAAGCTCCTCAACCAGTTGCCGCAGCGACCGACTCGCCCGGAGCACCGCATCGGCGGCCTCGTCCGACAGTGCAGCGTCGCCGCCCTCGTCCGGCTGTATGTCCGAACGCAAACCGTCTCCCGCCGACAACAATTCCGCGAACCCCAGGATGGTCGTCATCTGCGTGTTCAGTTCGTGGCGCATTGCGTCAACAAACTCACCTCGGGCCCGGGCGGCCGCTTGCGCGGCAAATGAATAGGTCTCCAGGCAGCGGTTGGCCGACTCCAAGCCGGTGGCGTAGTCCTGAAGACGCTGCTGCGTTTCCAGCCGCAGAGAAATATCCTGTACGGCGACCAGCACGTGGGGATTGTCCTGGAAGCGGAAACGGGTTGCCTGAAGCTGTGCGTCCAGCAGAGTTCCGTCCTTGGCGACGCACGTAGCGTCCATCCGGCTGGAGTCGCCGGACTCCGCTTCACGGCAGAGCTGCTCGACCGTGTCGGCATGGTCGGGATGGAACAGCGAGACAATCGCCCGACCGGACAACGCGCCGGGTACATAACCCCAGAGGCGGTAGGCCGCCCGATTGGCCTCCACGATGGTCCCGCCGGGATCGAGCACCAGCAACCCGTCGACCGCCGACTCGAAGAGGCCGTGGTATCGCTGCTCTTGTCCGCGCAGTTCCGCCTCGGCGGCGACCCGGTCGGAAATGTCGGTCTCGATCGAGATGAAGTTGGTGATTCGACCCGAGCTGTTGCATACCGGCAGCACTTCCATGGCGCTATGATACTTCCATCCCGACTTGGAATAGTTGACGATCTCGGCCGTTGCGGGCTTGCCCCGGTGGACCGTTTCGTGAAGTTGCCCCAGCACGTCTAGATCGGTCTCGGGACCGCGGAGCAGGTCGGCGGCTCGGCGCCCCGTTACCTCCCCGAGCGAATAGCCGGTGAGCCGCGAGAATCCTTCGTTGATCCACTCGATACGGCCCTCGCTGTCGCTGATCGCCACGCCGCTGCTGGTGCGATCGGCGACCAGGGCCAACATGCGGGCTTCCGCCTCACTGCGGCGAAGCGAGTCGGCCGCTTGTTCTGCCCGACCGAGCGCCGCGCGGCGGATTGCGTCGAGCCACCACAACGAGAGAAAGAGCAAGAGGCTCATGCCGCCGCCGACGCACCACACGCGCGTCGACGAAGTCGTAAAAAAGCCGTGCAGCGTCGAAGCCGGATCGGCCCACCAGGTCAACAACAGGCACGCCACGAGCACCACCCAAGGCGAGCCCCAGCGTGAGCAATAACCGAGAACCGTCGTGAAATGGCCAATCGCTCGGCGCATACTGATTCCCCGTGGCAAGTTGCCGGCCGGTCCGGTTGCGGAGAATCGGCGCGGCACCGCTCGGTGTCAACGTGATCCAAGTTGAAGAGAGAAGTCGACGAGAACAAGGTCACTCCCGAATACGTACGGCGATGAAAGTGAAGGAAAAGCCCCCGGTTTGCCACCCATGGAAAGTATAGCTCACAAATCGCCGTCTTGCCGGCCGAATCCGGCCAAACAGCGGGAGCCCGCTCTATGTGGTGGCCCCCAAAACGCGGGCGACTTCCTCGGTCGTGACCGGTTCGATCAGACCGTGTTCGCAAACCAACGCCTTGATCAAGCGAGCCGGAGTCACATCAAAGGCCGGGTTGTAGACGTCGATTCCGTCGGGGGCCGTCTGCCGGCCGAAGCCGTGCGTGATCTCGCGCGGATCGCGCTGTTCGATTGGAATCAAGTCGCCGCTGGCAAGCGACAGGTCGAAGGTACTGCTGGGGGCGACGACGTAAAAAGGCACATCGTGGGCGGCGGCCGCCACGGCCACGCCGTACGTGCCGATCTTGTTGGCCGCGTCACCGTTGGCCGCAATGCGATCGGCTCCGGTGACCACGGCCTGGATGCGACCCTCGCGCATCACCTGCGCGGCCATCGAATCGCAGATGACCGTGACCTCGATCCCCCGCTGCTGCAATTCCCAGGCCGTAAGCCGGGCACCCTGCAACAGGGGCCGTGTTTCGTCTGCGTAGACGTGCAGTCGTTTTCCCGATTCGGCCGCGGCGAAGAAGACGGCCAGCGCCGTGCCGTAGTCGGCCGTGGCCAATCCGCCCGCGTTGCAGTGGGTTAATACCCCTTGTCCGTCCTCGAGAAGAGTCGCTCCGTGGCGGCCCATGGCGCGGCACATCCGCCGGTCTTCCTCGTGAATGACCCGGGCTTCGGCCAGCAGGGCGGCGGCGATTTCACGCGGCGACGAGGCGTTGCGTAGCAGCTCGGCCGTCCTTCGCATTCGTTCCAACGCCCAGAAGAGATTGACCGCCGTGGGCCGGCTGGAGGCCAGATAGTCGGCGACTTCGTTCAACCGCGAGAAGAAGCCTTCGACCGAACCGTTGACCGCGTTTTGCACGCCCACGCACACGCCGTAGGCCGCGGCGATGCCGATGGCCGGCGCGCCCCGCACGCGGAGCATCTTGATCGCCTCCCAGACGGTCTCGACGTCGCGGAGGTCGATCCGCAGGAATTCGACCGGCAGCAGCGTCTGGTCGATCATTTGCAGATGGCCGTCGACGTCGCCGACCCAGTCGAGTGTGTCGAGATTGGCGGAGTTTGGTCTGGTCATTACGATCGGTCACCCAGCGAGGCCTGGAGGCCGGCGTCCTTCGACGTGACCTTCGCGACGAGTTTCTTCTTGTAAGCGATGAGCTTCTTTTCGAGCGATTCGTCCCCCAGAGCGAGAATCTGCACGGCCAGCAAGCCGGCGTTGCGCGGTCCGCCCATGCCGACCCCCACGGTTGCCACGGGCACGTCGCCGGGCATCTGCACGGTCGACAGCAGCGAATCGAGCCCCCCCATCACGCCGGTGGGAACGGGGATGCCAATGACCGGCAGCGTGGTGTGTGACGCGACCACTCCGGCCAGATGGGCGGCACCGCCGGCGGCGGCAATGATCACGCGGATTCCCCGCGAAACCGCCTGCGTGGCATATTCATGCACAAGCTCGGGCGTGCGATGCGCGCTCATGACATGGGCTTCGTGCGCTACCCCAAACTCTTCCAGCGCGGCGGCGACCGATTTGATCTTCGGCCAGTCGCTGTCGCTCCCCATGACGATCCCTACCAGCGAACCGGATTTTTCAGACATGGCGTTTTCTTCCACGAATCGGTTAGCAATTTCCGAGAGGCTTCCCTCTCATCCCAAACAGATTTGCAATTATCAATTTGCAGTGGCTAATTTGCAATCCCCCCCTTCCTTCCTTTTTTAGATTACTTATTGTTCTCAAGTTGCGCATATATCTTGATTTAACCCGTGTAGCCCGTTCGACGGCGAAATTCGTGTCGGGTGGTTTACCGAGCCACGGGTGTGGGGATATGATTGCACGGGAGATCTCCGCCCCGGCGGAGTCGTACCATGGAGCATTGAAGGACACTTATCGAGGAGGGAGCGCAATGATGATTTCGCCATTTTTCCTGGCCGGTCCGATGGAAATTGTGATGATCATGATGATGGGGGGAGGCGGTGGGCTACTGCCCATGGGAATTCCCCCGCTGCCGGAGGATCCGGTCATCAGTCAGGTCGCTCCCGAGGAATGCCTGTTCTACGTCAACTGGTCCGGCATGGCCGAGCCCGACGCCGATAGCACCAACCGCACCGAACGCCTGCTGGCCGAAGAGGAAGTGCGCCACTTCGTCGGCCAGTTGCGCACCCGTATCCTTGCGTCAATTCGCGCGCAGGTCCAAGACGAGCCGGGCGGCGAAGCGATGGTCGACGATATCAGCACCGCCGTGCTGACCGTGTTGACCCGGCCGACGGCCATTTTCCTCGGCAAGGTCTCGATTACGCCCTTGGGCACCACCGTCGAAGGGGGCGCGATCGTCAACCTGGGCGAACGAGCCGACGAGATCGAGCGCATTCTCGGCCGGCTTGAGGTGATCGCCTTGGATAATCGCACGGAGGCGGACGGCTCCGGCTGGCGATCGATACCGATGCCGCCCGACGCACCGCCAATCCAATGGGGTGTCAAAGACGGTTATCTGATCGTCGGCGTGGGCAAAGGGTCGGCCGACGCGATTGTCGGTCGCATGAACAATGTCCCGCCGAGTTGGCTCACCGCGGCGCGCCGGCAGATTCCCATGGAGCGGCCCGGCAATTTCCTTTACGTCAACACGGGCCAGATCATGCGTCAGTTTGGCCCGCTGGGCGGCGAGGAAGTGACCAACGTGTTGAAAGCCCTCGGCGTGGATAACGTTGAGTCGATTGTCTCGGTAACGGGGCTGGAAGGCGACGCCTGCGTGACCAAGACGCTGGTGGCGGTCGACGGCCAACTCAAGGGGATTCTTTCGCTGGCGGGTGCCGAGGCGCTGACGGCCGAGGATCTGGCGGTCATTCCCCGCGATGTGACCATTGCCGCGGCCGTCCGCTTCGATCTGGCCAAGGGGTTTTCCGAGCTGTTGGACATCGTCGGGAACATCGAACCGCAAGGCCGGACGGAAATGCTGGAAGGTTTGTCCTTAATACGGCAAGAAGCGGGGTTCGATCTCCGTGCCGATGTGTTTGATGCGGTGGGTGACGTCTGGCGCGTGTACAACTCGCCCGGCGAAGGCGGCCTGGTCATTACCGGCCTGACCGCCGTGACCAGTCTGCGCAATCGCGAGCGTCTGGTGGCGGCCAATGCGAAGTTGGTCGAGTTGGTTGCCCAAGAGAATGCAGCGATGTTCGATGAAGATACCCCCCGATACCAGCGCCGCGGCGTTACGATTCGCGACTTTTCCTTTGCCGATGAGAAGGTCTTCTTCCTCAATATCGTAGGCGAGACGGTGCCCTTCGCTCCCGCCTGGTGCATCACCGACGACGAACTGATCGTGGCCCTGTTTCCGCAGAACGTGAAATCGTATCTGCTTCGCAAGGCGCGCGGTCAGGCCGACGATTCGTTGGTCGGCGTACCGGAAGTCGCCCGGGTGCTGGCGTCAGGATCGACGATCGGGCTCTCGTATCAGAACTCGCCCGAGATGTTCGAGTGGGGGTATCCGCTGTTGCAGATTTTCACGCAGTTCATGTGCGGCCAGATGCAGCAACAGGGGGTGAAGATCGACATATCCATTCTGCCGTCGGCCCCTTCGATCGCCCGGCATTTGCGTCCCGGTTTCTCCACGGTCTCGCGGACCGATGCGGGCATACTTCTCGAGTCGCGCCAGACGGTGCCGGTGAGTGCGGGCGCGTTGACTCTGCCGATGATGGGCTTCTTCTTCGTCGGATGGTCGATGGCCCGGGACTTCGGCCCGCCCGATGTCTACGAAGAGGAATGGGCCACGGAATCAGTACCGGAATTCGAAACCCGGCAGCTTCGCTCGATCGACAACCTGAAGATGATCGCGTTGGCGATGCACAACTATCACGAGGCCCACAAGCGGTTTCCCCCGGCGGCCAGCGTCTCGGACGACGGTAAGCCGCTGTTGAGTTGGCGGGTTGCGATCCTGCCGTTTCTCGAAGAGGACGCGCTGTACGAGCAGTTCCATCTCGACGAACCCTGGGACAGCGAGCACAACCGGCCGTTGGTCCAGCGGATGCCCACCATCTACGACGCGCCCAAGAGCACGGTCAGTGGCGGGGGTCGCACGAACTACTTGGGCGTGGCCGGCGCCAGCGGTATCTTCGCCGATGCCAAAGGAACGCGCATGGCCCAGATCCGGGACGGGTTGTCGAATACGGTCATGGTCGTCGAGGCGGCCGATACGCAAGCCGTGCCGTGGACCAAGCCGGGCGACTTCGATTACGGGGGCACCAACCCCATCGCCCGGCTGGTCGACTTGCAGAACGGCCGTTTTCTGGCCGCGTTTGCCGACGGTTCCGTGCGGTATCTCGACGAGTCGATCGGCGCTAAGACGCTCAAGGCGCTGTGTACCCGCGACGGCGGCGAAGTGATCGGTCGCGACGCGATGGACGGCAGCGGGCACGACCATGGTGCGGATTCCGCGGACGAGTCCCCCCGTTACCGTTCCGCGCCCGCCAAAGCGTCTGACCTGCGGTACGAGCGACCGCGTCCCATTCGCCGGCCGCCGAGCGTACCGAAGACGCTCGAATCGACGCGAGGTGAACGGCTCCCTACTCGGTAGTCTCAACCGCTGACAAGAACCCAGTACGGAGCAGATTGCGGGCCACGCTGATACATGCCGGGGCAAGCTGCTCGAACTCCACGCCAAAGCGGCCGGCGAGTTGTGTCACCAGTTCCCCCAGTCGCCTCCGGCCCTGGCAACCGGCCAGCAGTTCGATGACCATCTGGTCCACCTGACCGTCGAACGCGAATCCACGGGTTTGGCTCAAGGCGGCGCTGTCGCCGGTCCACACCTCGTCTTCGACGCGGAGCACCTGCTGGAGTTGATGGTCCGCGGTGAGTTGAAAGGCCAGGTCGAGCAGCCGGCGATCCTCGTCGAGACCTTCGAGCAGATCCTCGGCGGCGAAAACCCGCTGGATCTGATCGCTGCACGAGCCGCTGGGGCGCCCGGGCGGTGATTTGTCGGCCCGCAGCCAATTCGTTTCCGCCGTACGGCGTCGCAGGATCACCGCCCCCCAACTGACGCGACCGATCCCCAGATGCCGGTAGTATGCCAGCCAGGCGTCGAGTACTTGGGGGTAGTGCCCTGGATCGTACGATGGACCGCGGCGGATCCAATCGGCGGCGTAGGCGATTGGATCGCAGGTGTCGGAGCAGAGGAGCCAGGCGTCGCAGCCGCTGGAATCCAACCACTGCGACGGCCGCTCGGCCCAATCGTCATCGGTCTTGTGGTGCCAGTTGAAGATTACCGTGGCATACCCGCCCTCGCACAACCGCGGCGCCGCGCCCCGGATCACCTGCTGGCACACCCCATCGCCGGCCATTCCGCTATCGCGGTACTCGTGCCCTTGCTCGGGGGAGATCACGTAGGGCGGGTTGACCGCGATCCGGTCGAATTGCTCGCCGGCCACCGGTTCGTACAGGCTTCCGGGGCGCAGTTCGATGTTCGACCGCCCGTTGAGCCGGGCATTCAGCGCCGCGAAGCCCAACGCCCGGCGATTGGTGTCGGTTCCCACGACGCGATCGGCGCGCGCCGCCGTCCAAAGGGCCTGCACCCCGGAGCCGGTTCCCAGGTCCAGCGCCGAGCGGGCCTTGCCCCGCACCGTCAGGTTGGCCAGGGCCATCGACGAGGGCCCCACGCCCGGCACATAGTCGGACGCCGGCGGCGTGGGGGTCACCTGCGGCCAGAAGTCGCGGACCAACAACAGATCCTCGAAGGGAAACAGGGCCGCTGTGGCACGAACCTCGTCGCCTTCTGCCCGCAATAAGCCCAACTCGATCAACGGCTCCACCCGCATCGGGGCCAGCGCTTCGCGGGCCGCGGCTTTGGGCACCCCACGAGCGAGCGCGAACAATCGCACCAACGTGTGATACGGCGAAGGCTCCGCCGTCCTCAACAGAATCACCGGCACGTCGAGCGATTCGCCGCCGTCGTCCGCCGTCACCGTCCCGGCCAGATTCCCCGGCTCATACCGGGCCGTTTCCAGCGCGCGCCGCAAAGGAGCCAGATCGGGGCAAACGTCCAGGTGGAAGGGCCGCTCCCGTGGATTGGGCGAGTCGATCGGAGCGTCGGTTGGTGCGGACATGGGTCTGTCCTTTCATTGCACTGTCGTGTCCGGCATGGCACTCTCATCCTAGATGAACCGCCGAGGGAACAAAAGGGGGATAGCACGTTACACACGGAAGGCGTAATGTTACAATGTCACCGCCGGCGAGCCTGGATCGTCTTCGGGCTCGACCCAAATGGCAAGAGTCCTGACCATCCACCCGATTCCGCCAGAGATAGTCCGATGAGTCCAACTGCAAATCACTCTGTAGTCCGTGCCCTGGCGATTTTGGCCCTTCTCCTACCCGGCGCTTGGTCGACGGCCGCCGAACCGCCGGCCGCGGAAGCGCTGACCAACTCGCTGGGCATGAAACTGGTTCGCGTCGCCCCGGGCAGCTTTACCATGGGCAGCCCGTCGGGCGGCGACTTCGACGAGCGGCCGGTCCACAAGGTGACGCTCACTCGGGCCTTCCACCTCGGCACCACCGAAGTAACCAACGCCCAGTACGAGCAGTTCGACCCGGCCCATCGCAAGCTGCGCGGCAAGTTGGGCTTCTCCAAGGAAGATGACGAGGCCGTGGTATTCGTCCGTTGGGACGACGCGAAGCGGTTTTGCGAGTGGCTTGCTGAGAAAGAGGGGCAACCCTATCGGCTACCTACCGAGGCGGAGTGGGAATACGCTTGCCGGGCGGGCACCAGCACCGCGTATCACACGGATGACACGCTGCCCGGAGCATTTCAGAAGAACGTCGGCGTGAGTTGGTTTCCCGATCCTGCGAGGGGCGCGCAGGGCGAAGTGCGGTTGACGGTCGGTGCGACGCCGGCCAACCCGTGGGGGCTGCACGACATGCACGGCAACGTCGAGGAGTGGTGTGCCGATTGGTACGGACCCTATGCGCCGGGCGATCAAGCCGATCCGGTCGGCCGGGCCGGGGGCGATTTTCGCGTCACCCGCGGCGGCAGCCATTCGACTACGATGGAGTATCTCCGTTCGGCCAATCGGGCCGGTACATTGCCGGAGGATCGGAGTTGGTTGATCGGCTTCCGTGTGGCAATGGGTGAAAGGTCCGCGACCGACGCATTGCCGGTCGCGCCGCTGCCGCGGCATCAGCGCGACGTCAAGCAAGAGGTTCCCGGCGATTTGGCCGACGGTCCGGATCCTGAAAAGCCGTACTTCAAAGGTCCACGGCAGTACGTCCACATCGCCTCCGATGCCGACGGGCCGGTTTTCGCCCGCCATAATCATTGCCCGGCGATTGTCCAATGTCCCAACGGCGATCTGCTGGCCATCTGGTATTCGTGCCGCTCGGAACCGGGCCGGGAGTTGGGGATCGTGGCCAGCCGCTTGCGCCGCGGAGCCGACCGCTGGGAACCGGCCGAGCCGTTTTGGAACGCCCCCGATCGCAACGACCATGCCTCGGCGCTCTGGTTCGACGGCGAGAAGACGATCTACCATTTCAACGGTCTCTCAGCCGCCGCCACCTGGGGAAGTTTGGCCACGATCATGCGCACCTCGACCGACAACGGCGCTACCTGGTCGCGGGCACGGCTGATTATGCCCGAGCACGGCCGGCACCACATGCCGGTCGAATCGGTCATTCGCACGCGGCAGGGCATGATCCTGGTGCCCTGCGACGCGGTGACCGGCGGTAGCGGCGGAACGGCCGTATTGCTCAGCCGCGATGAAGGCCAAACTTGGGTCGACCCGGGCGAAGGTCGAGAGCAACCGGATTTCCAAAACGGCGGCCCGGGAGCCTGGATCGCCGGAATCCACGCCGGCGTCGTCCAACTCAAAGACGGCCGCCTGATGGCCTTCGGCCGGGGCGACACGATCGACGGGCACATGCCGATGAGCCTCTCCGACGACCTCGGCAAGACATGGACCTATCGGGCCAGCCCGTTTCCTCCGCTCGGTGGCGGACAGCGATTGGTCGTCACCCGGTTGGCCGAGGGGCCGATCTTCTTCGCGTCTTTCGGAAAAAGCGTCCCCTTTACCGACGCCCGGGGCAAGGAGCGTCGCGGTAGCGGGCTGTTCGGCGCGCTTTCGCACGACGAAGGAAAAACGTGGAAGATCCAGCGACTGATTACCGATGACGGAGCGGAGCGAACCGTCGACGGCGGCGGCAACACGCGCCGTTTTCAGATGGGCCCCAACTCGGCCGAGCCGCGCGGCTATATGTCGGTCTGCCAGACGCCGGACGGTGTGATCCAACTAATCAGCAGCAAGCAGCACTACGCTTTCAATCTAAAATGGCTCACCACTCCGCCGCCGGGCGATTCTCCGCGTTGAAGGATCCCGTCGCTGAATTCGTGAGAATTCAGAGAACCCCCAAATGACGCATTTCCGCCGTGTATTGCTGAATTCTCACAAATCCGGCGACGCCTTTTCCACAACGATCGAGTGAATCGATGCAACTGAAGCCCCTCGACGTCGGTGTCTTGTTGGTGTACGTCGCGGGAGTCGTTGCCTTTGGCTGCTGGTTTGTTCGCCGCAGCCGGACGACCGAGGGGTTCACCGCGGCCGGCCGTTCGCTGCCCGGCTGGGCCGTGGGACTTTCGATCTTCGGTACGTACTTAAGCAGCAACACGTTCATCGGCGTGCCGGGCAAGGCGTACGGGGGCAACTGGAATGCGTTCGTCTTCAGTCTCTCGCTGCCGTTGGCGGCATGGATTGCCGTGCGCTGGTTTGTGCCCTTCTATCGCCGCTCGGGCGAGATCTCGGCCTACCACCATCTGGAACACCGCTTCGGCCCCTGGGCACGCACCTACGCGGTCGTCTGCTACCTGCTGACGCAACTTGCCCGGATGGGGGCTATCATGTTCGGCGTGGCTATGGCGCTCGACGCTCTGGTCGGATGGGGCATGGCTCCGATCATCCTGGCCATGGGCATGCTGGTGACGCTCTACACGCTTGTCGGCGGCATCGAGGCGGTTATTTGGACCGACGTCGCGCAAAGTATCGTGCTCACCGTCGGGGCGGTTGCGGTGACCGTCCTACTGCTGGCGGGGATGCCCGAGGGACCGTCCCAGATCTTCACCGTCGCCGCGGCGCACGGGAAGTTCGACTTGGGTGGCTTCGGCGCCAGTCTCGGCGAGTCGACGTTTTGGATCGTACTGGTCTACGGGCTGGTGATGAACTTGAATAACTTCGGCATCGACCAGAGTTTCGTCCAGCGTTATCACGCAGCCCGAAGTGATCGGGCCGCGGCCCGATCCGTATGGCTCAGCGCATGGCTCTACCTGCCTGTCTCGGCTGTCTTCTTCTTCATCGGTACGGCCCTGTTCGCTTATTACCAGAGCGAACCGGACAAGCTGGATCCGGTGCGACGGCGCGTGGCGACCGAGAAACTGGCGGAAGACGACGTGGCGCCGATCGATTCCGCCTACGAGCAGAAGCTGGATTCGCAGATCGCGCAACTTACCCCGGCCGATGTGGGCGACAGGGCGTTTCCGCATTTCATCGTCGAGGAACTTCCTTCCGGAGTGGCCGGGTTGTTGATCGCCGCCCTTTTCGCCGCTGCGATGAGCAGTATCGACACCAGTTTGAACAGTTCGGCCACGGTGATTCTCTCCGACCTCTACCGCCGTTACGTGCGGCCCGATGCCTCCCAGCGACAGTCGATGCGCGTGTTGTACGCGGCAACCCTTGCGGTCGGCACCTTGGGAACGGGCGTGGCGCTGGCGATGATTGGCGTGAGGAGCGTGTTGGACGCCTGGTGGACCCTTTCAGGTATCTTCACCGGCGCGATGCTCGGGCTGTTCATGTTAGGCTTCCTTTCTCGCCGCGCGGGCACTCGGGCGGCCGTGACGGGCGTGTGCCTCGGCGTGTTGCTCATCTCGTGGATGACCTTCACGCCGCTGCCGGCCGACGGCAGTCCACCGACGGTTGCGTGGTGGCCAGACGCGTTGCGCAGCCCGTTCCATCCGTTTCTGATTTCCGTGTTTGGATCGACCACGATCGTGCTTGTGGGGATGGCGGTTGGGTTGATCGTAACTCGGCGACGGGGGGGTGTTTAGGCTTTAGTACGATGGCCCTCCGAGGCCGTCGCCGGCGACAGAACTCGGCTTCCCGACGGCCTCGGAGGGCCATCGTACGACCCTTCTCGGCGCCTTGTGAAGGCGATACGGGGCCTTGCGGCGCATTTCTTCATGACGTACATTGGGGGTAAGGAGAAACCCGGACGCATGACCACACTGCCTGCGCCGCTTCGCGGCATTATCCCGCCGCTGCTGACGCCCCTATCGGATCGCGACACGCTCGACGTCGCTGGGCTGGAGCGGCTGGTCGAACACGTATTGGACGGTGGCGTGCATGGGCTGTTCGTACTGGGCACCTCGGGGGAAGGGCCGGGGCTGAGCTACAAGCGGCGCTGCGAGATGATCGAACGCACCTGCGCGCTGGTCGCCGATCGGGTGCCCGTGCTGGTGGGCGTGAGCGATACGTCGGCGGTCGAGTCGGTCCAACTGGCCGAGTTCGCGGCCGACGCCGGTGCCCGGGCGGTCGTATTGGCCGCGCCGTTTTACTTTCCGGCCGGGCAACACGAACTGGTTCGCTACGCCGAGAACATTGCCGCCGAGATGCCGCTGCCGGTGTTTCTCTACAACATGCCCAGCCACACGAAGCTGAGTTTCACGCCGGAGACGGTCGAGCGGTTGATGCAGGTACACGGGATCGTCGGTATCAAGGACAGTTCGGGCGACATGATCTACTTTCATCGTCTGCGGCAATTGGCCGCCGAACGTCCCGACTGGACATTGTTGATCGGGCCCGAGGAACTATTGGCCGATGCGGTCAGCGCCGGCGGACATGGCGGCGTCTGCGGCGGGGCGAATCTGGCGCCCGAGGTGTACGTCGGCCTGTATGAAGCGGCCATTCGCGGCAATCGAGAGCGGCTTGCCCAATTGCACACTCGGGTGATGCAAATTACCTCGAATCTCTACACGGTGGCCGAAGGCGGGGCGGGCGTAATGAAGGGCCTCAAGTGCGCGCTTCGCTGGCTGGGGATCTGCGACGACGCCATGGCCGAGCCGTTCGACCGCTTCGATGACCAAAAACGCCGCACGATCGGCCGCCGCCTGGAAGCCCTGGACCTCTTGCCCGAGGGCGTCGATGCGGTAGAATTGCGGGGGTCTTGAACTCGGGGTTGATCGGTATCGAGTATTTGGATCAGCGGTCGCGTTTGCGCCGCGTGTTTCCAGGAGATCGACCATGCGATTCCAACGCACACTGACAATTGCCCTGCTGATGATGGCGTCTCCCGCCGGCGGAGCCGAACGTGTCGTTCGCGTCGCCGACGACGCGACCCTTCGCGCCGCGTTGGATGACGCGCAGCCCGGGGTGCGAATCCAAATTGCCCCGGGACGCTACCGGCCGGGTATCTACGTGCGTGATCTGCACGGCACCGAGCGGCAGCCCATTGTGATCGAAGGGGCCGACCGCGACGATCCGCCTCGTTTCGAGGGCGGTACGGAAGCGTGGCATCTGAGCAATTGCAGCTTTCTGGTGCTGCGAAACCTGTCCGTGACCGGGCAGAGCGGCAATGGGATCAACGTCGACGACGGCGGCACGTTTGACACGCCGGCCCATCATGTTGTCTTGGAGGATCTGAGCGTCGCCGATATCGGACCCACGGGCAACCACGATCCGATCAAGCTCTCCGGCGTCGACGATTTCACGGTCCGCCGCTGCCGGATCGAAGGCTGGGGTGGCCAGGCCGTCGACATGGTCGGGTGCCATCGGGGCCTGATCGAGCAGTGCCGATTTGTGGGCAAGGAGGGTTTCTCCCAGAGCGCGGGGCCGCAGACCAAGGGCGGTTCGAGCCAGATCACCATTCGCCGGTGTCTCTTTCTGCGGGCCGGTTCCCGGGCCGTGAATCTGGGCGGTTCGACGGGTCTGGCGTATTTTCGCCCTCGCGGCGCGTTGTATGAAGCCCGGGAAATCGCCGTAGAGGGGTGTGCCTTTGTCGGCGGCACGGCCCCGATCGCGTTTGTTGGTGTCGACGGGGCCCGGGTGCGATACAATACGATCTACCGGCCGGAGAAATGGGTGCTGAGGATCCTCCAGGAAACGACCGCCGAGGGCTTTGCGCCTTGTCGCAACGGCCGTTTCGAACATAACCTGATCGTCTTCCGGCAAGCCGACGTGCAAACGGTCGTCAACATCGGACCGAACACTCGTAGCGAGTCGTTCGTGTTTTCGGCGAACCTGTGGTATTGTGAAGACCGGCCCGAGGCAAGCCGCGTGGCGTTGCCCACGGCGGAGAAGGACGGCGTATACGACGTGAATCCGAGGCTGACGGCTCCCGGCGACCGCAACTTCCGCCCTGGAAACCCGCGGGCGGCCCACTTCGGGGCATATGCCGAGAAGGCGAACGACAGCCGCTGACATAGCATGAAAAAAGGGAGAACGCCATGAAGCCGAGTGCGATGACCGTACTGAAGATCCTCTTGTTGCTGGTATGTGCCTTTCATCTGGCGGTGGGACTGGGGGTGAATATCTCCGACGACGTGCCCGGCATCGTGGCCAAGTATTATGGGGCGACGGAGGTGGAGGGGGAGCAGGCGCTGTACCTCTTGCGCCCGTTGGGCGCGTGCATGTTTGCCCTGGGATTGCTGGCCGCCGTGGCCGCCACGAATCCGATGCGACACAAGACCGTGGTCTACGTGATCGCCATTCTGTTCATGTTTCGGGGTATCGACCGGATCGTGTGCCACCAAGAAATCATCGACGCCTTCGGTGTCTCCGGCCCGCGCAACACGGTCCACGCCATTGCCCTGTTGGCCGTCGGCGTGACCCTCTTCGTCATGCACCTGTTCGTCGAGGGGCGTGCGATGTTGGGCAAGGGGAAAGGGTAGTTTGGCCCGGGGCCTTCTTCAACGCCGTTTTCGGCGAGTCGGCTGCGGTGTCCGGCACTCGCCGCGTCTATTACCGTCACTTCCGCCGCCAACCCATGATGGCCAGCCCCAACAGACCGAGGACCGCGAGCACCAACGTGGACGGTTCGGGAACGCCCTGTCGGGTCACGAACACGGTGGCGTCGTCGAAGACCGCGCTAACGGTGTCGCCACCAGCACGGGCTTGGCCGGTGATCAACGCCTGGAAGTCGGACGGGGTCCAATTGGTGAAAGCCTGCTGGGCGTAGAGGTCGCCGTCGAGGAACATCTGAACCGTCGCCGAACCGGGAGTGTCACCCGGCAGGTACTTGAGCATCATCTCGTGCTCGCCCAGATCGGCGTCGAGGGAGTCGAGGCCGGGGATGTTTACCGCGCTCCCGGCGGGCGTGCCGCCTAGCCCACCGACGTCGTTCCAGTTGTACTGCCAGCCGTTTTCTCCGGCGTTCTGCGAGAAGTGGAGGAAATGGTCGTCGTCGGACCAAAGCCAGATGCTGGACCGGCGGGCAGTCCCGGTGCCGGTCAAGCTGACGCGGTCAACCACGAAGCTCGTCTCCTCGGCCGTGGAGAAGGAGTCGACCGATTGCAGCGTCTTGCCGGCCCAGTAGCTGTGAGTCGTGGACCCGCCAAGGGTAAGCACGTCGCCGGTGGTGGTGGGTGCGTCGTAACCGGCGTCGACCGTGCTTTCCAGACCCTTGTTGATGATGTTCCACTTGGCCGGATCGACTCCACCGCTGGGGAACGGATCATTCAACAAGACGACGTCCACCGTCGGCGGCGGAGGCACGAGAAACTCGGAGAAATCGCCGCCGCGGATGGTCTGGATTTCGGTTTGTGTCAAGGCCTGATCGAAGGTCGCCACGTCGCTGAGCATGCCGGCGGCGCGCTCACCGTTGGCGTCGCCGCCGATGTAGAACGGCATCGGGCCGCTGAATGTGCCCGTGAACGTCGCCGACGCTCCCGGCACGCCGTCCAGAAAGTACTGGAAGTTCGTGCCGCTCTTGACGATGGCGTGATGTTCCCAGTTTCCGTCGAAGGGGATATCCGCGATATTGACGTTGCCTCCGCCAGGGCTGGCTTGCCACTCGAAGTTCGACCGGGTGACCGTCGCCCAACGACCACTCGGGCCGTTGAACCGGTCGCCGATCACTACGTCGTTGCCGCCCGTGCCGGTGGATTGCAGATTGGCCCAAAACGCCCAAGTGAAGTCGCCGTTGATTTCGTTCAGCGGGATCGTCCCGGCATTGACGTAGGCACCGCTCCCATTGTCCCCGTTGAAACTCAGGACGGTACCTCGGCCGGGATCGGTCGTAATCCAGGCTGCCCCGCCGGTGCCCAGACCGCCCGCCGTCTCGTTCACGATCACTCCGTCGACACCGCCGAAGGCCAGATTGGACGCGACGACTCCCGATCCTTCGTCCAACGGCCAGTAGCCGGTCATCGCGGCATCGGCCGGCGTGCCCAATGCGACGAGCAGGACCGCGGCCACCAAACCAAGCGTTTTCTTTCCAAGCATTGTCATCAGAGTTCCTCCTCAAAGAGAAAAGGTTGGCGGGGGCCACGGGCGGCCGCGCACTTGATTGAAGGCCGTCCCGAACGGTACGGCCAGACATTCGGCATGGCCTATAGCTTAGTCGCCGGGGCGAAAAAGTCCAGCAAACCGGGCTCGCACTCCCCCGAAGAAAGCCAAGAATTTTCCGGATCGGAAGACCGGCACCCCCGCGGAGGGGGCCGATCCGTCGGCTCTTGGCGTGCGTTGGCTTCTCATCGCTTTGGATTTCAATCGGCGCTGGGCGACCAACACGCGTTGGATTCGCCGCGGGGTTGGAAAGAGAAAGCGGCAACGAGTTGCCGCACTCCAAAGTTACCCCTTCTTCAACGCTGTTTCCAGGGCGTCGGCGACGGTGCGAAGGGCTTTGATGCGGGCGTGCAGCTTGCAGTTGGCCTCAAGGATCGTCCAGGGGGCGTACGTCGTGCTGGTGTGTTGCAGCATCTCGACGACCGCCCGTTTGTATTGCGGCCATTTCTCGCGGTTACGCCAATCCTCGTCGGTCAGCTTCCACTGTTTCTCGGGCGTCTGCTCGCGGGCTTGGAAGCGGCGGAGTTGCTCTTCCTGGTCGATGTGCAGCCAGAACTTCACGATGACCGTGCCGAAGTCGGCAAGCTGCCGCTCGAATTCGTTGATCTCGCGGTACGCCCGTTTCCACTCGTCCTCGTGACAGAAACCCTCGACCCGTTCGACCAGCACACGGCCGTACCACGAACGGTCGAAGATCGTGATGTGGCCCGCCTTGGCGACGTTTTTCCAGAATCGCCAGAGGTAATGATGGGCTCGCTCCTCGGTCGTCGGCGCGCCGACGGGGACCACTTCGTAACCGCGCGGATCGAGCCCTCGGGTGAGCCGCTTGATGTTGCCGCCTTTGCCGCCCGCGTCGGACCCCTCGTAGACGATCACCGCCGGCATCCGGGCAACGAACAACTCGTGTTCCAACTGGAAGATCCGCTTCTGCAGATCATCGAGCTGCTCGCGGTATTCGTCGCGCTCCAGCGATAGCGTCATGTCGAGCCGGTCGAGGATCGTGTGGGAGGTGGTCGGCGATTCGGCCGGCGCGGCCATCGGTTCGGGAGCCGTCTGCGGCTCGGCGGCGCGACGCTCCAATTCGTCTTCGATGGCGCGAATGACCGTCTCGAACACCTTCACCCGGGCGAAACGCCCTTGCGTGGCTTCGACGACCGTCCAGGGAGCGTGGGCCGCGCCGGTACGCTCGATCATCTCCTCGATCGCCTCGCGCCAATCGTCGTGGCGGCGGTGTTGTTCCCATTCCTCCTTGCCGACCTTCCAGGCCGTGACCGGATCCTTTTCGATCTTCTTAAACCGCGACTTCTGCTCGCGCTTGTCGATGTGTAGCCAGAACTTCACGATCACCGTGCCCGCGTCGGCCATCTGCCGCTCGAACTGCAGGATGTCGGCATAAGCCTGCTTCCACTGGCCCTTGCGGATGAGCCCCTCGACTCGCTCGACCAACACGCGGCCGTACCACGACCGGTCGAAGATGGCGAAACTGCCGGCCGCCGGCTGTGCTTCCCAGAATCGGGCCATCCAAGGGAAGTACCGCTGGTTGGGCGTGGGCGCCGAGATGGGGTGGACTTTGAACCCGCGGGGGTCGAGCGCCTGGGTGAAGCGATTGATCAGATTTCCCTTGCCGGCGGCATCCCATCCCTCGAAGACCACCACGACCGGCACGCCCGCGGCACGAGCCGCCCGCTGGCACTCGCCCAGCCGCATTTCCAACTCGGGAAACACCTCGCGGTAGACTTCCTTGGAGAGCTTTTTCGACAGGTCGATCAATTCCAGCATGAGCCGTACTCCCGACAGCGATCCGCTCAAAAAGCCCGATGGACACCCCATCGCCCGGCTGCGTAATTGTACCCCACGAATGCGGGTGAGGCGTAGGTGGATTGGGAAGAACTTGGGGGGTTGTCCAATAGAATCGTCGGGGCTAAACCGGCGGGTGCCTGGGGTCGAGTCGCGAGGAACGAGCGACGAGCCCCCAGTGGCTGGCGATCTGGGGGCTCCCTGCTCGCAGTCCGACCCCAGGCACCCACGCCGCTACTCGCTCACCGGTACTTCCAGCAGCGGCGTGGGACGTTTTTCGCTGGTCAGATAGAGCGTCTTGCCGTCGAGTCCGTAGCAGATCGTTTCGCCCTGCCGGCGCTTGGGCAGCGCGATGCGCCGCGGCCGGCGAGCCAGGGCCGTCCTCCAATCTTCCTTCTCACCCCGCGTGTACTCGAAGGCGTCGCGATACGTCGTCACAATCGCGCGCCGCCCGTCGGGCGAAATATCCATGCCCGTGGCCATGATCAGTTGCAGCGTGGCGATCTTTCGGGCGACGAATGCCTTGGTCGGATTGTCTTCCGGCCAGGCCAGGGCGTAGACGGAGCACTGCGGACCGTACTCTTTAGTCACCAGCAGAATCGTCCTGCTGGTCGGATCGACGGCCACGGCCTCGCAGTTGCGGAAGTCGTCTTCGTAGGAGAAGTGGATGGTCTGCCGCACGCGTACCTGCTTTGGCAGGCGTCCGGTCTGGGGATCGCGTGACGGCTCTTCCACGAGATAGATCATCTGTACCGCGGCGTTGAGACCGTTGTTGCCCGTGTCGCAGACCAGCAGACAGTTCCGCCCCTTGAAACGAAACGACGCCAAGTCTTCCCAATCGTACGCATCGACGCCGGCTACCTGACACGACCCGAGATCGGCACCGCGGGAATCGAACAGATACAGCCTCGCATCGTCGCCCGAGTCGTTGTGGGTCCAAAACGCGCCGGGCGTTTGCCGCGAACAGGCCAATCCACTGCTTTCGCCGATCTGGATGTTTGCCAACTGGGCCAACCGGCGACCGGCACCATAGGGAACGGCACCGGCGGGCAACACGGCGGCTTCAGCGGCAATCCGGGCCTTTTCCTTCTCCAGATGCCGGGCAACGAACTGCCGGTCGGCCTCGCTCAACGTCTCGACTTGGGCGACGAAAATTCGCCGGCCTTCCCGCAGCAACCAAACCTTCTCGGCGGTGGCGTCGACCAACTCGGCCTCGACCTGCATGGTGCCCGTGGTGTCGGTCCACGTGCGCGCCCGGAGACGCGATTCGGCCGGGAAGATCATCGCGATGACGACCGACGGGATAATGATTCGGTGCATGGATTGTCCTTTGCTGGAGGGGCGGTTTCAACACTATCGTCATTATGAACCGCCGGTCAAGTGTTGGGGGGCTCTGTTGACAACATTCCTACCTCGCATGGGGAGTTCGAGAGACCGAGAAGGCTTGACATTCGGCCCGGCGGCGGATATCCATGAGTATATGGCCCCCACCATGCCGGCGATCTTCCGCGGCACTTCCCCCGCGGAAACCAAACGTCGTGCCGCCGCGCCGGCCCCGGTTGCCCGCCCCGCGGCAGTTTTGATTGCCGGCAGTGGTACTCGTGGCAATACGATTCCCCACTTGATCGACCAGCATGAAAAGCCCTTCGATTGCCGTCGTCGTGCCCCTAGCGGTTGCCGCCGTTGCGGTCGGCGCGTTGGGGTGGTGGCACACCGGCGGTGTGTCAATCCACGAGGACGAGGTGGCGGCGAGAATCTCGGGATTGGATGACGCACCGCCACCGGGCAAGGTCCGCGTGGCCCCCCGGCCCGTGCTCGGGGTTCCCGTCGCCGGCCCCGGTACGCCGTCGGACATTGTCGGCAGTTGGCCCTGGTTTCGCGGCCCCAATCTCGACGCAATCTGCGACGATAGTGTGCGCTTGGCCCGAAAGTGGCCCGAGGGCGGACCCGAAAGAGTTTGGTCGATCGAATTGGGCCAGGGGCACGCGTCCGCGGCAATCGATCGAGGGCGGGTCTACGTGCTCGATCACGAGGCGGACGACGGCGTCGAGTTGTTGCGCGCGCTCCGCGAGAAGGAACGCCAGCGGCTGGCCGACGTGTTGACACCGCTGGCCGAAGACACGTTCGACGACGTGGAACCCGTGCTTGAAGAGCTCTTTCCCACCGCTGTCGGTGGCGCCGCGGGAACGCCGAGAGTTGTCTCGGCCGAGGAATACGAACTCATTCGGGAAACGCTCCGCAACCGGTTCCTCCAGCAACGCGAGGCGTTGCTCGCGGCGCTTGCATACGAACCCCCCGTGGAAGGTGACCGGAAAGAGGCCGGACAGCCACCCTCGCTGGACGACGTCGATCATTCGGCCGATGTGATGCGATGCTTATCGCTGGACGACGGCCGCGAGATCTGGAGCAATCGCTACCGGACGATCGTGTCGGTTACCCACGGCCGAACGCGGGCAGTTCCCGCGGTGATCGGCGACTACGTCATCTCGCTGGGGCCCCGATGTCACGTCGCCTGTTGGGACGCCAATACGGGCGAGGGCCTCTGGCTGATCGATATGGTGCTCGACTACGGCGCCACGGTACCCGGTTGGCACGCCGCCCAGTGCCCGTTGATCGACGTCGAGGCCAAGCGTTTGATCCTGGCCCCCAGCGGCCGGGCGTTGATGCTCTCGGTCGACTACACCACGGGCAAAGTTGACTGGGAATGCCCGAACCCGCAGCGCTGGGTTATGAGCCATGTTTCGATCACCCCGATGAAGGTCGGCGATCAGCGCACCTACGTCTACTACGGCATGGCCGACAAACGCGGAGGCGGCGGCCGAAGCGGCGTGGCCGGCGTCTCGGCCGAAACGGGAAAGGTCCTTTGGCAAACCAACGACTGGAGCGTGGGCACGGCCGCTTCGGCGTCGCCCGTCGTGTTGCCCGGCAATCGGCTCTTCTTCAGCGGCGGATACAACTCGGGGGCCCTTCTGCTACAGGTACATCAGCAGGGCGACAACCTGTCGGTCGAGCCGATCGGCAAATTGAGGGCCAAGGAGTTCAGCTCCGAGCAGCATACGCCAATCTACTACGACGGCTACCTGTACGGCGTTCGCCAACTCGGCGAGCGTCTGGTCTGCCTGGATCTCGACGGCAATGAAGTGTGGAACAGCGGTGATCGGAAGTTTGACAAGGGCGAAGGCACCGGACCGTACATGATCGCCGACGGACTGCTGTTGGTGATGGACAATTTCGGCGTGCTCACCATCGTGGAGGCCACACCGACGGAGTACATCCCCCGGGACGAGGCCCAAGTGATCGACGAAGCGCAACACAGTTGGGGCCCCATGGCCTTGGTCGACGGCCGGCTTATCGTTCGTGATATTTCGCGAATGGTGTGCCTCGATCTCAGAGAGAAGAAGGAATAAGTGTCGTCGTGTCGAAGCGAAGCGCAATCACCGCAACCGACGTGGGCATTGCCCTGGCAATCGTCGCCGCGATCGTCGTGGCGGCCGTTGCCCTGTTGCAGACGCGTGCGCCGCGGCCGGAAGAAGCCGGCAACCAGACCGAAGCGGAAGGGGACATCGATCCCGCGCTAATCCGTTATGAAGAAACAGGCCGAATCGACGTCGACCTATCGCAAGCCCGGGCGCTGGCCGTGGGACCCGGGGGGCAGATCTGCGTCGGCGGCGACAAGTCGGTCCGCGTGTTGGACACTAGCGGGACGGAGCGGCTCGTGATCCCGCTGGAAGAAGAGCCGCGGTGTCTGGCGGTTGGCGGCCCGAAGCATGAATTCCCCGGGCGCATCTACGTCGGCACCAGACGCCACGTCGAGGTGTTCGACGCCGGTGGGAAGCCGGTGGCAAGCTGGCGGTCGCTGGACGAGAAGGCCAATCTGACGTCGATCGGGCTGGCCCCCGGCGACGTGTTTCTTGCCGACGCGGGGAACCAAACCGTGTGGCACTGTGACACGGCCGGCGGAATACGGGCCGAGATCGGCAAGCACGATCCGCAGCGCAACATCACGGGCTTCATCGTGACCAGCCCTTATTTCGATCTGGCCGTTTCGTCCGACGACTTTCTCCATGTAGTCAGCCCCCGCAAGTTGGGGCTGGAGCTTTACAAATTCGACGGCACGCTGGAATCGTCCTGGCGACGGCCGGAGACGACGATCGAGGGCTTTCAGGGCTGCTGCAACCCGGTTCATTTCGCCTTGCTTTCCGACGGGCGGTACGTCACGGCCGAGAAGGGCGTGCCGCGGGTGAAGATCTACGACACGGGCGGCCACTTCGAGTGTGTGGTGGCCGGTCCCGATCAGGTTGCCGAGCAGGCGGCCGACGTGGCGGTCGACGATGCCGATCGCGTGCTGATTCTCGATGCGAAGAATCGCGCGGTGCGGGTCTTCGCGCCAAAGCAATCCGATTCAGGGGAGACCTCGCAATGAAACAGCCCGCCGAACAACCGACCAACCGACGTCAGTGGCTGCAAGCCGCGGGGCGATACGGCGTGGTGGGCGGTCTCGGTTTTCTAACGATTTGGCTTGTCGAGAGAGAGCATGGCTGTTCGACGAGTGATGGCAACGGCCGGTCGTTCAAGTGCCGCCGGTGCGACGGACTGGCCGGATGCCGGCTTCCCCAAGCCGTGGCTGAAAAAGAGAATAGGGCCAAGTGACAACGATGACGACCTCCAAACAATCAACGAATTCAGACGCAACGGTCGATCGGCGCGCATTTGTCGGGGGCGGCGCTCGCCTGGTGGGAGCCGTCGCCTTCGCCGGCTTGGGTGGTTTTCTTGCCGGTCGCCGCGGCCGGGACGACGAGCTCGTCTGGCAAATCGATCCCAACAAGTGCGTCGCTTGCAGTCAGTGCGAAACCCATTGCGTGTTGGATGAATCCGCCGTCAAGGCCGTGCAGTGCTTTGCCCTGTGCGGATACTGCGACGAATGCACCGGGTACTTCCGCGCCGAGGAATACCAACTGGACACGGCCGTACAGAACCATCTCTGCCCGACCGGGGCCGTCATTCGGAAGTTCGTCGAGCCGCGGCCCGGCATACGGTACTTCGAGTACACGATCGACGAGCCCAAGTGCATCGGCTGCGCCAAGTGCGTCGAGGGATGTGGTTTGATGAACGGATCGCTCTACCTGCAAGTCCGTCACGACCGGTGTCTCGACTGCAACGAATGCGCCATTGCGGTGGCGTGTCCCGCGGACGCCTTCGTGCGGTTGCCCCGCACCGAGCCCAACTTGCTCAAGGACGCGGCAAAGGAGGCGATGCACACGCTGGCCCGGAAAAAGGCGCAGCGGTTGGGCCAAGTGGTCGATGATGATACGGCCGGCGAGGGGGTGGACCCGGCATGAGAGGACTTCCGGCAACAGTCTTTCGCGCTCTGTTCGATGGGTGCCACTGGCGTCTCGCCAGTGCCCCTTTGCCCGTAGCTTGCACTCAAAAACGACCAACACACACTGTGCGAGTTGATCGGCCGGAAGCAACGCGGGGCTCTGCGATTCCCCAAGAGCCAACCCCCGACCATGACGGGTTCCCGGCTTCGTGGGCAATTGCCGATGGGGGTTGTTCTAGCGGGGCGAGGTGCAAGCTACGAATCAAGAATGCACTGGCGAGACGCCAGTGGCACCCAACACGACCCGTGCGACGGGCCTCCGGACCTGTTTTCCGGCTTGCATTGCTGGTTCTCGTGATCCTGGCCGTGGGCGTCGGAACCACCTGCGCCGAGGAGTTGATCCCAACGCCCGAGTTTACCGACCACGAGATCCCCACCGCCCAGCATCCCGCGCCGCGGTCCGGCTGGTTAGAGGTTCTCGACGTCGGCGTGCTGCTGATTGCCCTGATCCTGGCTTCGGCGGCCGCGCTGGCGTGGCGATCGCGCCGTGGGTTGTTTGTGTTGACGCTTGTATCGCTGGCGTGGTTCGGGTTCTGGCGGGAGGGCTGTGTCTGTTCGATCGGCGCCATTGGCAACATTGCCCTGGCGATCGGCGATCCCGGCTACGTAATTCCCCTGAGCGCGGTCGCGTTTTTCTCGCTACCTTTGCTGTTTGCCCTTTTCTTCGGGCGGACTTTCTGCGCGGCCGTTTGCCCTCTGGGGGCCATACAGGAGCTGGTCGCCGTGCGGCCGGTCCAGATACCGCGCTGGCTCGAACACACCTTGGGACTATTGGCCTACGTGTATCTGGGCGCGGCCGTCGCGCTGGCCGCCACCGGCACGGCGCTGGTCATCTGCCGATACGATCCGTTTGTCGCGTTCTTTCGGCTCAGCGGCAGTCTGGGGATGCTGATCTTCGGAGCCGGCTTCTTGTTGCTGGGCGTGTTCGTCGGGCGGCCCTATTGCCGGTTTCTCTGTCCCTACGGCGCGCTTCTGGGATTGGCCTCGAAGGTGTCGCGGCGGCACGTGACCATCCCGCCGGACGAGTGCATCAAGTGTCGCATGTGCGAGGATGCTTGCCCTTACGGCGCGATCGTCCAACCGACGGGCGAGTATCCGGCCGATCGCCGTCGCGCCGGGCGCCGGCGCCTGGCGTTGTTGCTGATCGCCCTGCCCGCGCTGATCGCCGGGTGTGCGTGGTTAGGGGGAATGCTTGATGTACCCCTGTCGCGACTCGATCCGGTCGTCGCCCTGGCCGATCGCGTTCGGGCCGAGGAGCTCGGCGAGGTCGACGGTACGACCGACGCCAGCGAAGCGTTCCACGAGAGCGGACTGTCGGTAGAGGAACTTTACGACCGGGCGAAGCAGCAACGAGCGAAGCTTCCCGCCGCCTGCCGCTGGCTGGGAGCGTGGGTGGGACTGGTGATCGGGATCAAACTCATTCACCTGTCGATCCGCCGTCGCCGCGAGGATTATCAACCCGACCGGGCCGGCTGCGTGGCCTGCGGGCGATGTTTTTGGTATTGTCCGCCGGAGCAAGCGCGGCTTGGGCTGATCGACAATCTCGACCCGTACGTTCCAGACGATTCCGCCGCCGATACGGCACCGAACCAATAGAAACTTTTCCACCGACCAGAGTAGTTCCATGTCCGACGCATCGCAACAGACGCCCGACGATTTGTCCCCCGGGCAAGGGTATTTGATCGCCGTACGCGTTGCCGCGGTGGCCGGAGTTTTCGTGGCGATCGTTTGCGGGTTGCTGCTGCTGGACTACGCTCGCCGAACGACGAGCGACCCGCTGAAGACGGGCACGTTCGAGGCATTGAAGCAAACGATGCAGACGGTTTCCGACGATCGGTTTCGCATGGCCGCGGACGACAAGGACAACGCCAAGCTGAAAAAAGAGACGACCGAGGCACTGTCCTCGCAACTTGCGGCCATCGATAAGGATCTCAACGAGCGACATCTCCGGCATCGACGTATGGCAAGCCTTGGCGCGGTCTTGGCGGCCGTCGGGGTGGTTGTCCTGCTGCTTTCCGCGCGCACGGCGGCCGCGCTTCGGCGGAGGCTGCCCATGCCCGAGCCGGCCGGCACATCCCCCGACGTCGACGCCCGGACCGGCCAATTCGGACGCTTGGCCGTGGCCGCCTTGGCCGGCCTGCTCGTCCTGACGACCGTAACTCTCGGCCTGACGATGCAGAATCGTCTACCCGAGGACGTCAAGCAGATTGCCCAGTTGAAGAAGGAGTTCGCTGTCCCGGCCGAACCAACGCCCGGGCCAAACGGCACGGACGTTCCGCCGCAACCAGCCGAGTCGGCCTTCCCACCGCTTCCCACGGAAGAGGAAATCGCCGCCGGTTGGCTGCAATTTCGCGGCCCTGGCGGAGCGGGGGTCTCGCCGGTGACCAATGTGCCGACCACTTGGGACGCCGCGACCGGCCAGGGGATCCTCTGGAAAACGCCCGTCCCGCTCGAAGGGCTCAATTCGCCGATCGTGTGTGGCAAGTACGTGTTTCTCTGCGGGGCCAATGACGCGAAGCGGGAAGTCTACTGTTTCGATGCCGACAGCGGCAAGGTCCTCTGGCAGAAGCAAGTCACTCCGGAGAACACCGCCGCTCCGCCGGAGCCCCAGTTCACCGGATTCGCCGCGCCCACGATGACCACCGACGGACGGCTGGCTTTTGCCATGTTTGCCAATGGCGACCTGGTCGCCTACGACTACGCGGGCGAGTTGGTCTGGAACCGCAACTTTGAGGTGCAGAAGGAAGACTACGGCCATTCGGCCTCGCTCCTGATGCACGACAATCGATTGCTTGTTCAGATCGACCAGGGAACGCCCAGGGAGGCGAAGTCGCGAATGCTGGCCCTCGACGCGGCCACGGGCGAAACGGTTTGGGAAGTGCCGCGCGAAACGGGCAGTTCGTGGGCCTCGCCGATCGTGGCGCGGGTAGGAGACGCCGATCAACTGATCGTTGCCGGAGATAAATGGCTCGTCTCCTACAATCCCCTCGACGGCAAGGAAATATGGAAAGCCAAAGCCTACCAGGGCGAAGAGGGCGTGTCGCCCGTCTGTTTCGACGGCGTGGTCTACGTGGGCAACGAGTACGATCAATGGCGGGCCATTCGGGCCGACGGCACCGACGACGTCACCGACACGCACGTTGTCTGGACCGGTGACGACGGGCTCCCCGACACGTGCAGTCCGCTGGTCACCCAGGAGTTCGTCATGCTGATGCCCTCAAGTTGCATGTTCACCTGCTACGACCGGGCCACCGGGGAGTATCTCTGGGACGAGGAATTCGAGGTCGACGAGAGTTTCACTTCGTCGCCCGCGATGGCCGGCGAGAACGTTTACGTCTTCGAGAATCTCGGCAAGGCCTGGGCGGTTCAACCCACCCGAGAAGGAGTCAAGCGAATCGGCGAAGGCGATCTGGGCGAAGGTTGCGTTACCTGCCCGGCATTTGCCGACGGGCGAATGTACATCCGCGGCGAGAAGCATTTGTTTTGTATCGGAGAGAAGTAATTCTTCATGGCCGAATTGGACTTAACCTTTGTCGATCAGACCGTCGAGCGGTTGGGCCGTCGCCCCGAGGGGGTGATCCCCGTTCTGCAGGCGATCCAGCAGCACTATCGCTACCTGCCGCAAGAGGCCATGGAGCGGGTGTGCGATCTGACGGACATTACGCCCGCGTCGATTACCGGCGTGTCGACGTTCTATTCCCAATTTCGCCACCGGCCCGTCGGGCGGCACGTCATCAGCGTCTGTCACGGCACGGCATGCCATGTGAAAGGGGCGCCGCTGGTGCAGGATGCGTTGCACCGTCGTCTGCACCTCAACAACGGCGAAGACACCGACGCCGACGGCCTGTTCACCGTCGAAAAAGTGGCCTGCCTGGGCTGTTGCACGCTGGCCCCCGTGCTGCAGATCGACGGACTGACCTACGGCCACCTTTCGCCGCATCAGATTCCCGAGGTGCTCGA
Organism: uncultured Planctomycetaceae bacterium; assembly: GCA_964444795.1. Classification (GTDB taxonomy): domain Bacteria; phylum Planctomycetota; class Planctomycetia; order Pirellulales; family Thermoguttaceae; genus JABMRP01. The sequence goes on along the minus strand of CAYUIQ010000001.1, from coordinate 61,725 downwards.
CGATTTCCTCAAGCAGGCGGCTGCCGGCACCAAGGCGACGAGCGACTTGGCCCTCCCCTGCGATGAACTGCCGTGCGGAGAGATTCGCATCGGCCTGGGATCCTGTTGCCAGGCCCAAGGCAGCGCCAAGGTACATGCGGCCGTGGGAGCCGTGTTGGCCGAGAGCGGCGCCGCGGCGACGGTCAAACGGGTCGGTTGCGTGGGCATGTGTCACCAGACGCCGCTGGTCGAACTGGTGCCGCCGGCAGGGGACGCGACGTTGTACTCGAAGGTCGAGCCCCAAGACGTGCGCCAGATCGTACTGCGGCATTTCAAGCCGCGGGGCATCGTGCGACGCGTGTCGAACACGGTCACCCGATGGCTCGACCGGCTGTTGGACGACGAAGCGGGCCAGGCGGTCGACCGCCACGTGCTCCCCACGCGGGACGGGCCGGTCTGTGCGTTTCTCGGTCCGCAGAAACATCTGGCCACCGAATACTGCGGCCAGATCGATCCGACCGATTTCGACGAATACACCCGGCACGGCGGCTTCGAGGCGCTGCGCCGTTGCGTCGAGGAGCTGACGCCCGAGGAGATTATCGAGGAGATTCGCGCCAGCGGGCTTCGCGGGCGCGGCGGTGCCGGTTTTCCGACGGGTGTGAAATGGACCTTCGTTCGCAACGCCGAAGGCACAAAGAAATACGTCATCTGCAACGGCGACGAAGGCGATCCCGGCGCGTTCATGGACCGCATGTTGCTCGAATCGTTTCCCTATCGGATCATCGAAGGGGTGGCCATTGCCGCACGGGCGGTCGGGGCGGATGAGGCGGTCTTCTACATCCGGGCCGAATATCCGCTGGCCGTCGAGCGGATTCGCGAGGCCATCGGCCGATGCCGCAAGGAAGGCCTCCTGGGCAAGCGGGTGTTGGGCCACGATTTCGATCTCGACGTGCGGGTGAAGGAAGGGGCGGGCGCGTTTGTGTGTGGCGAGGAGACGGCCCTGCTGGCCTCGTTGCAGGGCGAGCGCGGCATGCCCCGATTGCGGCCACCCTATCCGGCCCGCGAGGGACTCTGGGGTAAACCGACTCTGGTCAACAACGTCGAAAGCTACGCCCTGATGCCGTGGATTCTCCGCAACGGGGCCGATCGGTTCGCCGAACTGGGGACCGAAAAGAGCAAGGGTACCAAGGTGTTCGCCCTGGCCGGTAAGATCCGCCGCGGTGGGTTGATCGAGGTCCCCATGGGAATTTCGATTCGCCAGATCGTCGAGGACATCGGCGGGGGGATCGCCGGCGGACGACAATTCAAGGCCGTGCAGGTGGGCGGACCTTCCGGCGGGTGCGTGCCGGCCGAACTGGCCGACACGACCGTCGACTACGAGGCGCTCACCCAGGCTGGTGCGATCATGGGCTCCGGCGGACTCGTGGTGTTGGACGATCACGATTGCATGGTCGACATCGCCCGATATTTTCTCGAATTCACCCAGGACCAATCGTGCGGCAAGTGTACGCTCTGCCGCGTGGGGACCCGACGGATGTTGGATATCCTCAATCGCATCTGCGCCGGCGGTGGCAAGCCGGCCGATCTGATCGAATTGGAGAGCCTCGCCCGAAGTGTCAAGGCGGGGAGCATTTGCGGGCTGGGTGGCACGGCCCCCAACCCGGTCCTCTCCACGCTGCAGTACTTCCGCGAAGAATACGAGGCCCATCTGCGGGGGCGTTGTCCGGCGGGAAAATGCAAGGAACTGATCGGCTACTACGTGACGGACGATTGTATCGGCTGCACCCTCTGTGCCCAGCACTGCCCGGCCGACGCCATTCCCATGACTCCCTATCGAATCCACCAGATCGACCTCCAGCGCTGCACCCGTTGCGATACTTGCCGCGAGGTCTGTCCCACCGGGGCCGTGATCGTAAAGTAAAGTAGGCCGATGCCGAAAATATCCATTGACCAACGTGAAGTGGAAGTGCCACCGGGGGCAACGATCCTCGCCGCCGCGCGGAAACTGGGGATCGATATCCCGACGCTTTGCTTCTTCGATGACTTCAAGCCGGCCACGTCCTGCCTGGTCTGCCTGGTCAAGCTCCGCGATCCCGACCGGCTGGTGCCGTCGTGTGCCACGCTGGCCGCCGACGGAATGGTCGTCGAGAGCGAGACGCCCGAGGTGCATGACATCCGCAAGACGGTCTTGGAACTGCTCTTGAGCGACCACGTGGGCGATTGCCTTGGACCGTGCCATTTCGCTTGCCCGGCGCACATGGACATCCCCGTCATGCTGCGCCAGATCGGCGACGGCCGGATGAGCGAAGCGATCGAGACGATCAAACGGGACATCGCCCTGCCGGCCATCTTGGGGCGCATCTGCCCGAAGCCCTGCGAGAAGCTCTGTCGCCGTCACGGGGCCGACGGTCCGGTCGCCGTCTGCCAGTTGAAGCGTTTCGCGGCCGATGCCGACATGGCCTCGACGAGCCCGTTTTCGCCCCTCTGCGAAGAACCTAGTGGCAGGCATGTCGCGATCGTCGGAGCCGGACCGGCCGGTCTCTCGGCCGCCTATGCGCTTCGCCAACAGGGCCACGCAGTGACCGTGCTCGACGACCGCGCGCAACCCGGCGGCCGCCTGTACGACGAAACGACCGCAGCGGAACTGCCCCGCGACGTACTGCAGAAAGAAATCGGGCTGATCCTCAAGCTGGACGTTCAACTGAAGAGCAATACCCGCGTGGGCGAGCAACCTCGGCTGGCCGATCTCCGGGAGCAATTCGATGCCGTGCTGGTTGCCTGTGGCGCGATGGATCAGGAGACGATCGAGCGATGGGGGCTGACCGCCGCACCGCGCGGCATCAAGGTCGATAAGCGAACCTACGAGACGGGGCTGCCCGGCGTATTTGCCGCGGGCAACGCGCTGCGCGGCAAGGGATTGGTCGTTCGCAGTGTGGCCGATGGAAAGGAAGCCGCCGTGTCGATCGATCAGTTTCTTCACGGACAACCGGTCACCGGCCCGAAAAAGCCGTTCTCGGTGCGCATGCGCAAAATCGACGAAGAGGAGATGACCGTTTTCCTCGCCGGCGCCGGCGACGCACCGCGAGAAGAGCCCAAGATCGCCGAGATTTCGGAGTACACGTCCGACGACGCCCAAGAGCAATCGGACCGCTGTTTGCATTGCGATTGCCGGGCGGTGCATACGTGTACGTTGCGGCGCTACTCCGACGCCTACGGGGCGGACCCCGACCGGTTCCGCGGCACGCGGCGGAAATTCGTGCAGAAGCTTCAGCCGGGCGGCGTTATCTACGAGCCGGGTAAGTGCATCGATTGCGGCCTCTGCGTCGAGATCGTCAAAGCGGCCGGCGAACCGCTCGGGCTGACGTTCATCGGCCGCGGGTTCGACGTCCGCGTCGGCGTTCCCTTCGATCGCTCGATGGAAGAAGCCCTCGGCGCGACCGCCGCCCGATGCGTGGCCCTCTGTCCCACCGCCGCGCTGGCCTTCCGCGAGAACAGCCCGGCCTCGGAACTGCCGATTCTGCCACCCCAATCCCATCAGTAGCCCTGTAGGCTGGGACCACGGGCAGGGTCGCTTGCAATCGTGGCAATCCTTGCTATGCTCGGGGCTGTACCGTTTGGGTAGTCTCCGGAGGCAAAGCCATGCCCGAGGTGTTCGATCCGTATCACGTGTGGCTGGGAATTCCCCCCCACGAGCAGCCGCCCCATCACTATCGGCTGCTGGGCGTCCGCCCGTTGGAAAGCGATGCCGACGCGATTGCCAATGCCGCCGACCAGCGGATGGCACATCTGCGGACCTTCCAAACCGGCCGGCGGGCCAAGCTGGCCGAGAAACTGCTCAATCAGATGGCTTCCGCCCGGGTGTGCCTGCTGAATCCGGACAAGAAGGCCGCCTACGATCGCCAGTTGCGCAGCGCTCTCTCGCCCCCCCCGGCACGTACTCGGCCCGCTTCGCCGCCGGTGGCCGATCCGAGCCCCGAAGTCACCATCGAGTACCACCCGCGTGGGGCCGGTCCAGAGTCGCCCCCCAAGCCAACCGCCGGATCGCCGAAGAGACCGCCTGCCGAGCCACCGGCCAAACCACCCGTTTCGTCCAAACCGCTGCGCCGGCTTGGCGAGTACCAACTCCTGGAAAAGCTGGGCAAAGGCGGCATGGGTACGGTCTTCAAGGCCCTGCACACCAAGCTTCAGCGCGAGGTGGCCCTGAAGGTTTTGCCCAAGGGCCGGGTGGACGACGCCGTGGCGGTGGCCCGCTTCGAACGCGAAATGATGGCCGTCGGACGCCTCGACCATCCCAACGTGGTCCGCGCTTACGACGCCCGGGAGATCGGCGGCGAGTGTTTTCTGGTGATGGAACTCGTCGAGGGGCTCGACCTGAACCAGTACATGCGGCGGCACGGTGTCCTGCAGGTGGCCGACGCCTGCGAGGTGATCCGTCAGGCGGCTCTGGGGCTGCAGTCCGCCCACGAGCACGGTCTGGTGCATCGCGACGTGAAACCCTCCAACCTGATGCTCAACCACTCCGGCGAGGTCAAGCTGCTGGACCTCGGCCTGGCACGCTTCCAGTTGGACCAGGCGGCCGGCGACGAGATGACCTCCACCGGCCACATGATGGGCACGGCCGACTTCATGGCCCCCGAACAGGTCTCCGAGACCCACACGGTCGACATCCGGGCCGACGTCTACAGCCTGGGCTGTACGCTGTATAAGCTGCTGGCCGGGCGCGCGCCCTTTAGCGGCTCGAAGTATCCCAGCGCCTTCGAGAAGATGCGGGCCCATCTCGACGAAGCGGCCCCGCCGCTGCGGAAATACCGCCGCGACGTCCCGGAGGAGTTGCTGGCGGTGATCAATCGCATGATGGCCAAGGAGCCTGCGGCCCGGTTCGACACCCCGGCCCGAGTGGCCGACGCGATTGGACCCCTGGCCGGGGGGAGCGATTTGCCCAGCCTGTTGTCCCGCGCCGGGCACCAACCGCCGCCGGTGGTCAAGCCCGGAGAGGCCCTTGAGGGCACGGCCGAATCCTCATCCGCGGGGCTTACACGGTTCCTGCGGACGATCGGGGGAGGTCGGGACAGACCCGGTGCGCGCAGGCTGCCGACCGAACGGCAACTCCGCACGAAGCGGGCCGTCTTGGCGGGAACGGCCGTGGTCGGGGTGTTGTTGGCGCTGGTGATGGTGATTTGGGCGATCAATTCCGGCGACGACTCCGACGGAACCAAGTCGGCGGATGCGGAGTCGGCGGATGAGAAGACGGGTAAGACCGAGGAGCCATTACAGCCGGTGGTGCGGAAGTCGCAGCACTTGGTGCTCCAGTGGCCACGAGAGGAACGGGCCGACGGAACGTTGGTGATTGACGGCAGAGTCTGGGAGCTTTCCGACCAGAAGATTCAATCCAGTGAGTCGAACATCAAGGTGCCACTTGACGCGCGGAAGCACAAGATCGTGATTGACCGGCGGGGATTTGAGCCGTTCGACGCCGAATTCACGATCGTCCAGGGAGAGGATCTCGATCTGAACGTCGTTTTGAAGGAGCAGCGGGAGTTGGTGGTGAAGCCGCCCGTGCCCGCGGAAGAAGTGCAGAAGACACTTCGCAAACTGATCGAGGAAAGGCACGCCGACGACGTTACCACCAAGGAAAAGAGAACCGAACTGGCCAGAGCGTTGCTGCAGCAGGCCGAGATCAAGGAGGCGTCGGATGAGCGATACGTGCTGCTGGACATGGCGCAGGACCTGGCGATCTACGACGCGGATGAGACGTTGATGATGGAAGCGGTGGAGGCGATCAAGGCCGAGTTCGAAGTGAACGAAGAGAAGTTTGAGAAAGAGGCCCGGCAGCGGCTTGCCGACCGGCGGAAGGTGATTGCCAAGATTGAGGAAGAGCGTGCGAAGCGGGAAGGCGCGGAGGCATTGGCGAAAGCCCAGCGGGAGCGTGAGCAACGTTACCAAGATGCCCTGGAGCCGGCCGAAACCAAAGTGCGAGGCTGGGATTTTCGCGGGGGGTTGGCGGCGTTGACGGGAGTCCGTTTCGACGACGACCCGGGCTTGGCTGCCCGGCTGGAGCAGCGGCGCGTGGCGGTCGAGCGGTTGGCGACGTTCAAGGAGCGGCTTATCGCCCGGATCAACGCCGCCGATCCGCCGCTGACCAAGAGCATGGTGGGCATGTCGGGCCTCAAGGGCGACCTGACCCGGGCCGACGACACGGCCGTCACCGCCACACTCGGCAGCGGCAAGACCGAGTCTCGCGAGTGGAAGACTTTCGGCCACGGTCAGATGGACCGGATCGCCGAGAAGGTGATCGACCGGGACAATCCCCAGCAGTGGCTCACGCTCGGTATTCTGGCCTTTTCCTTGGACGACACGGCGTTGGCGGAGCGCTATTTCATTGAGGCCGCCGGTCGTGGCGTCGACGTCAAGCCGTTCCTGGCCCCGCTCGCCGCCGCTATCTTGGACGACGTCTTCGAGCAGTTGAAGGAGAAGCAATTCACCCAGGCCGACAAAGCCCTCACGAATCTCCAACAGAAATACGCCCGCCTTCCCTGGTATCAAACCAACCAACCCGCCATCACCGCCGCCGGGGAGCAAGCGCGGGCCGGCATCCACGATTTGGAGGCCGAGCAACTCTACCAACAAGCCGCCGAGTTCTTCCAGAAGGAGGAACTCTTCGACGTGCGTCCGCTTGTCCGCCAGCTCCAGGCCGATTATCCCACGACTCCCCCCGTCACCGAAACGACTCGCAAACCATCGTTCGCCGAGATGGAAACCGCCGTCGGCAATCTCGGCCAGTTCATCACCGTCTGCCTGGACGGCAAAGGCGACCACAAGAGTATCCAGCAGGCCATCGACGCGGCAGGACCCAACAGTCTGATCGAGATTCAGGATGATGGGCCGTACAACGAGAAGATCGTGGTCGGACCGGAGAAAGCGGGATTAACGCTACGGGGGAAAACCGGCTGTTGGCCCGTGATTACGTCCGCAGGACCTCAAAAGGATTTTCCCGTTCTTGTCGAAGTGCAAGGTGCTCACATTACCCTGGAGCGATTGGTGCTGCACCACGGGGGAGCAGCGGGCGCAAGCGCTGCTTGCCTTAAACATTCTGTCCGCGACCCCCTTCTGATCCGCTCCTGCATTCTGTCCGAGTGCAGGGGGTTTGACCGCTGGAACGATCTGCACATGGACACATGCGTTGTGGTGCAAGGGGGATATCCGGGAGCTGGATTCCAAGCAAAGAACTCCATCTGGATTGCTTCCATGCATGCGCTAGGAGATGGCGCAAAGTTCGAGAATGTGTTGCTTCCGAGGGGAGTTGATGTGAGTTGTGGGGTTTGCGATTTCAAGTCCTGCACAATAGGGAAACCTCTGGCGTTCGGACGGGGCGGGAGTCTTTTGGATTGCATCCTGCCTTCTGTTGAATGCACTGATCCTGATACACAAATCCAATACTGCGATGTCTTCGGGACGCCGCCAAGGTTCATCAACGAGGCCAAACCCGGTAAGGGGTGTTTTAGTGCCCCCCCGATGTTTAGAAACCTGGCCGCGTTCGATTTCCATCTCTTGCCTGGGAGTCCCTGCATCGGCAAGGCGTCCGACGGCGGGGACATCGGCGTTCGCTACACGCCGGAGATGATCGAGATGTGTGAGCGAGCCTGGCAACTGAAGCAGCAGGGCGTCATCCAATTCGAGTTCAAGCCGTGAACCACTCCACTGCAAACGGGAGCGAAAAACGGGGACTGGCTCCGAGCCCGAAACAGGTCGAATCCTCGCGAGAACGGCCGCCGCGAGGTGCCTGTCCCCCTTTTTCGCGGTGCCTCCCAACGGCCCGTCCCGTCCGAAAAGGGGGACAGGCACCGTCGGCGAGCGCCCCAGTCACTTCAAACCAGGCGCATGACGGAGCCAGTCCCCATTTTCGGACTCCCGGCTTCACGGTCTGAATTCTTGACTTCGGCCTTGGGAGCCCGTAGACTAGAAGAGGGTTTATGGCAAAAGGGTGGCCCGTTTGTGAGACACGAGCGATGACACGGACCGTACTGGCCCGATACGACGGGCAGGTGATCGTCCCGGATGAGGCGCTGGAGCTTCCCACGGGTCAGCGGTTGCGAATCGAGATCCAGACCGTGGAAGCGGACGCGCCGCCGTTTGCCAATCTCTTCGATCTTGCCGTGGATCTTCCCGAGGTCCCTTCAGATCTGGCCAGTCAGCACGATCACTACCTCTACGGCACGCCCAAGCAATGACGGCGTTTCGTTCATCGTGATGCAAGATCGCGGACTGCGGGCCGCCCTTACAACCGACCAGCATTTCGCGCAGGCTGGATTTCGTGCGGCTCTCCTGGAAGACCCGTCATAGCCAGCCGTCCGAAAAAGGGGACAGCTTGTAGGGCGGGACAAGCGGAGCGCCGGCCCACCAGGAAATCTCGTGGCGTGAAGCCACTAGAGATGCGGCGGTGGGCCGGCGCTGCGATTGTCCCACCCTACAAGGTCCAAGGCTACATCTCGCGGAGCGAGATGGCTACTCTACGCCGCGCGATCTTCCGCGGTGCTGTAGAGGATCCAGTAAACCACCGGGATCACGACCAGCGTGAACACGGTCGAGGTGAGGATGCCGAAGATGATCGCCCAGGCGAGGCCGGAGAAGATCGGATCGAGCGTGATGATCCAGTTGCCCAGCAAGGTGGTGCCGGCGGTGAGCAGGATGGGCCGGGTGCGGACGGCCACGCTGCGGATGGTGGCTTCGTGCAAGGAAAGACCCTCGGCCTGGCCGTGATGGATGAAGTCGATCAAGACGACCGAGTTGCGCACGACGATCCCCGCCAGGGCGATCATGCCGATCATCGCCGTGGCGGTGAAGAAGACCGGGTTGGGGTATCCGCCCACGCCGTCGACGGCGCCAATGGGCCGATCGACAATCACGTTGAGCAGCCAGAACCCGGGCATGATGCCGATGAGCGTCAGCGGAATGGCCAACATGATAACCACCGGCAGCATCCGGGATCCGGTCTGGAACATCAGCAACACGAAGATCCCGACCAGGGCCGCGCCGAACGCCAATCCCAGATCGCGAAACACGTCGAGCGTAATCTTCCATTCACCCTCGCCGGCCCACTCGACGCGAATCGCATCGTCCGGCGACTCGGCCACCACGTCGGAAGCCGACCACGGATCGCCGCCGCCGGGTGCGAGCCACGTTCGCCCGTCGGCCGGGCGGATCTGCTCCAGGGCGACCGGCTCGAATACCTCGCCGTCGGTGTGTTTGTCGACGAGCATGTCGACGATCGCGTCGGCCGGCGGCCGGCCCGCCACGTCGCCGTACACGAAGACCACGCGCTTCAGGTTCTTGTGGTAGATCGTCTTGTCTTCGAGTTGCTCGTGAAATTCGCCCAGCGAACCGATCTGCACCATGTTGCCCGACTCGCCGCGCACGTACAACTCTTCGAGATCGTCGATGCCCGACCGATCGGCTCGGGCCAGCCGCAATTCGATCCACAGCGGGTCGACTTCTCGCGGCAGGTGCATCACCGTAGCCGGCAGGCCGTCCAGCGCGAGTTGCAGGGTCTCGGCGATCGCCTCGGTCGAAACGCCACTTCGGGCGGCCAGTTGTTTGTCGGTCACGAACGTGTAACGGATCTGGTCGTTCTCGGCGCTGGTATCGACGTCGACCACCCCCGGCTCGCGGGCCATGCGGGTCGCCACTCGCTCGGCGGCGGCGATCAGGTCGGTGTAACGGGCACCCGGCGGACCGTACACTTCAGCGGTAATGGTCGCCAACACGGGCGGACCGGGCGGTACTTCGACCAGCTTGATATTGGCGTTCGAACGGGCCGCAATCTCCTTCAGATCATCCCGAATGCGCAGCAACAGCACGTGCGACTGCTGGGCCCTTTCCCGCTTCGGCGCCAGGTTGACGCGAATGTCGGCCACGTTCGGACCCGTGCGCAGAAAGTAGTGCCGAACCATGCCGTTGAAATCCATCGGCGAGGCCAACCCGGTGTAAAGCTGGTAATCGCGAACCTCGGGCACGCCGGCAAGATACCGGGCCAGATCGCGGGTCACCTTGTCGGTCTTCTCCAGCGTCGTTCCCTCGGGCATGTCGACGACGATCTGAAACTCGTTCTTATTGTCGTAGGGCAGCATCTTCAGCGGCACGACCCGAAACACGGGCAGCGCCACGGCCGCGGCCAACAGCACGCCCACCCCGCCCAACACGGCCCACGCCATCCATCGCCGGGCCAGCACGGGCACGAGCAACGCCCGGGAAATGCGATACAGCGGGCGGGTCGTCAGATCGAATTTCGGCTGGTCGTCCGACGGCTTGCCGGCCAGCTTGCCCAGCGCGATCATCGCCAGATAGGGCGTGATCACGAATGCCACGACGGTTGAAACAAGCACCGTCAGCGGAACGTTCAACGCCATCGGCGCCATGTACGGCCCCATCATGCCGGTGATGAACATCAGCGGCAGAAAGCTGGCGATGATAGCCAACGTGGACATAATCAGCGCCGGCCGCACTTCCTGAACGGCGCGCAGCACGGCCTCGCGCGGCGGTAGAATGCGCATGGCGAAGTATCGGGCGATATTCTCGATGTCGGTGATCGGGTCGTCGACCAATAACCCCAACGAGAGAATCAGGGCAAAGAGCGTCACCCGGTTGATCGTGTAGCCGGCCAACAGATTGACCGAGAGCGTAGCGCTATAGCAGACGGGAATGGCCAGCGCCACGACCAGCGCCGGCCGCCAGCCGATGGTCAACCCGATCAGGCCGATCACCGTCAATACGGCGATCACCAGCCCTTCGACCAACTCGTTGACTTTGTCGTTGGCCGTTTCGCCGTAGTTGCGGGTCACGCGAAAATAGACGCCGTCGGGTAGATGGGACTCGGCCAGGGCATCCATCTTCTCGACGACCGCATCGGCCACGCCGACCGCATTGCTCCCCTTCTGCTTGGCCACGGCGACGTGAACGGCCGGATACAATGCTCCCACGGGAGCCGACGGCCCGTCGCCGGGCGATTCCGCGTTGTCGTCCCCGGTCGCGGAGACGGGCCGGTCCTGGGCATCGAACGGATTCTCGGCCGCGGGGCCAAACCCGATCCAGGTGTAGTGGTCGGTTTCGGCCGGGCCGTCGATCACCGTGGCCACGTCCTTGAGATAGATGGGCCGCTGGCCGGTCACACGAATGACCAGATCCTCCAACTCGCGCGTGTCGCGCACGAATGTGCCGGCCTCGACGACAAACTGCTTGTCGAGTTGCTCGAACTGGCCGGCGCGCACGTTGACGTTCGCCGCCCGAAGCGCCCGGGCGACGTCCAGGGGAGCCGTTTGGCGAGCGGCCATGCGGGTCCGATCCAATTCGATGCGAATCCGCCGCGGGTGCCCGCCAGTGACCCAGACGAGATTGGTGCTGGGGATCGCCTGCAACTCGTTCTGCAACTCCTCGGCCAAACGGCGCAATTGATGGTCGTGGTAAAACTCAGGGCGATCGGACCAGAGCGTGACGTTGACGATCGGCACGTCGTCGACTTCAACCGGTTTGACCACCCAGCCGGTCACGCCGGGAGGAATGCGGTCGACGTTGGAATGGACCTTGTTGTACAGCTTGACCAGCGAGTTCTCGCGATCCTCGCCCACGTGAAATCGCACGGTGACGATCGCCTGCCCGGGCCGCGACATCGAATAGACGTACTCGACTCCGTCGATCTGATAGAGGAGCTTCTCCAGTCGCGTGGTGATCTGCTGCTCGACTTCTTTGGCCGAGAGCCCGGGCGCGGAGACCATGACGTCGGCCAAGGGGACGACAATCTGCGGCTCCTCTTCCCGGGGCGTGAGCATCAAGGCGGCCACGCCCATGGCCAGCGAGAGCACGGTCAGCAAGATCGCAACGTCGCCGCGAAGAAAAACAGCGACGAGCCGGGTCGACAGCGGTGTCTTCTCGGATGGGATCATGACTGCGTTGGGTCCTAGAGAGTGGGGGGGCCGGCTTGCGACGAGCTGGGACAAGAGGGACACGGTGCCGAGGACCTCAAAACGACCGTTTCCCCGTCTCGCAAGCCGCTGAGCACTTCGACCCGGCCGGGCATGCCGCGTTGTCCCCGTTTGATGAGCCGGCGCCGAAGCGTCTTCTCTCCCGTGTCTTTATCCTCGTGGACGACATAAACGAAGTCGTTTTGGCCGACGGAGTGGATCGCCGCCTCGGCAAGACAGAGGTGGGCACGCGTTTCGGCGGGAACCTTCAAACGCCCGGAGAGGTTCTCCGAAAGACCGGCATCCATCAGACGCTGAAGTTCGGCCGGTTGTTGCAGCAGCGGCAAAGCGATCTTCACGAGGATCGTCCGGCTGGCGAGGTCGGCTTGGGGTACTTTCTCGTCAACCGTTCCGGTGAACTCCTCGCTCAATGCGTCGATCAGGACGGTCATCGGCTGTCCCTGCGCCAAACCACCGGCCAAATCTTCGCGAACGGCCACTTCCAGTCGTAGCGAACCGGTGTCGTACATCGTCAGTAGAGTCTCGCCGGGCGCGACCGTATCGCCCGCCTCTCGCAACCGGTCGACGATCACCCCGTGGATCGGCGCCCGGATCTTCGTGTCGGCCAGTCGGACGGCAGCCTGGGTTACCATCGACACGGCTTGTGAGAGCCCGGCTTGAGCCGATCGGACATCGAGCCCGGCGGCCGTGTAGGAGGCGTCGGGAATGGCTCCCGGGTCGAGAGCCCGGGTTGCTCCCATGCGCTGGTACACGTCTTGCGCCAAGCTCACCGCCTCGGCGGCCTTTTGCCGGCCGGCCTCGGCCTGTGCCAGTTGAGCCTGCGCCTCGCGGTCGTCCAGATCGATCAACAGATCGCCCATCTTCACGAGCTGCCGCGAGTTGACGTGGATCTTCTCGATGCGAATGGCGCCGGGGTATTGCGATGCCACTTTCGATCGATCGGCCGCCTGCAACGAGCCGACGACCCATTCGTGCGGCGCCTTGTACACCTCGTGGACGACGTAGGTTTCGGCATACTTCGGCACCGCGCGCCGCGCCGCGGGAGTATGCCCGGGCTGAATCTTCGTCGCCAGCACACCCGCCAACCACGCGATCACGGCGACCAGCGCCACCAGGCCGACCACGGCCGGGAGCACTTTCTTCAGGACGACGAGAAGGGTCTTGTTGAATTTCACGGCTCACCTCCGGCCTGGAACAGGGGCGATCTCCCATGGGGGAGATTCCCAATCCGCCATGGTTTGTCCAGATTTGTTAGATGCTTCAACCACGATTTTGGTTACACACCAGTCCTCACCGGTCGGGGGGTCGGGGTAGCGCCGGGGCCTTGACGGCCTGAGCCACCATCCAGGCGATCACGCCGATTCCGGCGATGAGGCACACGACAAACAACACCAACGGGCTCCACTCGACGGCCGTCGGCTGTCCGGCGGTGTCGAAGAAATGGCTGATTTGCGCGTTCTGTACCACCTGTCGACTGATCCCGTTAACGGCCAACACGCCCAATTGGGCCGCTCCCACCGTGGCCGCCGCCGACAAGGTGAGCGGCCCCTTGCGCCAGAGCAGCAGAAGCGCCAGCGGCATGGCGGATGCGCCGGCCGTCAACACCATCAGCCCCATGGTCGCTCCCGAGAACATGCCGTTGAAAAGTTCTTTCGGCCAGGTGCCAAACACGTACCAACTGCCGGCAGCCGCGAACCAGACGGCCCCGACGGCAAACAGCCGCAAGGCAAACCGGCCCGCCCACGCCCGATACGCATCGCTTTCGTTGCGCGCGAGCCACGCGGCGTCGACGACTGCCCAAACGGCCGTCGTCTGTAGCGCCAGACCGAGCATCAACAGCCAGCGAGGCCAAAAGGAAGCATCCCCCCAGTTCAGCGCCGTTCCCGTGGCGGCGCCGGCGACGTTGTGCTGCTGCCACAAGGGAACCCATCGCGCGGGATCCGCCATCAAGCTAAACGCATTGGCAAACAGAAATCCGATCACCAGGAAAGCGGCCGCGGAAACCCATCCGGCGGCCCGGCGCGCGGGCGTCATCCCCGGACCGTTCTGGCGCATGCCCGACGCATGGACGTAGACCCCGTAATAGGCCGGCAGCAGCAGGGCGATGACCGCCATCCAAGGCCAGGCCATGAGAATGGTTGCCGGGTAAAACAGCTTGTAATAGGCCAATTGGACAAACAGCAGGGGAACGATGCCGAAATTGATCCCCAGGGCGACCAACACGGGCATCTGCCGGATCAGCCGCGTGGCGAATTGGTGTCCGGGCTCGCTTCCCCGCCAATGCAGAAACGCGGCCAGAGCGATCCCCACGTACCAGAGGTTCATCGGAACCATGTGCAGCACGAACCCCAGCACTTTGAAGAACTGGATCAGCCACCAAGGAGCGGGTATTCCCGACGATACGGTCGGATCGAGCAGCGTTTGCGGATCCATAGGTTATTCTCCGGCGTCGGTCGGGGGCATCGGGCGCTGGGCTCGCGGAGGAGCAATCTTGCTCAAGTACTCCGTCAGCAGATCGGCTTCCTCGGGAGTTCCCGCCCAGGGAGGCATGAAGAGGACTTCGTCCAAATGTTCGATTCGCGCGCGGATGGCCGACGGCGAACGGCCTCGTAATAACGGGCCCACGGCCGAATGCCCCCGTTGGCCGGCGTGGCATTGGTTGCAGTGGTATTGGAACAACACGCGGCCCACCTCGATCCGGTCCGCGTCGGGAAGCTTCAACAGTCGCGCCCCGACAATATGTCCGTCTTCGACGACCCGCGGGTAACGGTCTTGCACCAGCGCCCGGGTCCAGGTCCCGCCATCGAGGTATCCGCCCTGTTGCAGCCGCGGCACTTCCTGCCGAAGAATCTGGTTGCTGTAGGAGACGTCGTAAATGACATACGGCTTGCGAACCGCCTCGCGGACGAATTCGCCCGTGGCCATGGCCGCCAGCCCGAAGATGAGCATCATCCCGGCGAATCCCGGCGTGAGCCATCCCGGGTTGCGATAGGGTCCCAAGTAGAGCGCCGCGAAGACGACCCCCGTGATGGCGAAGAGCAGCGCCACGAGGACATTGAGTACGGCGGCGCTTTCGAGGATTGCCATGGCCGAGGGGGGAAGGAAAACGAACCACCCCAGGCCGCCGGCCGCGATGAGCAGGGCGCCGAGCATGGCGGGCCGGGTGGAGCGGAACTGAATGCGATCGCGCAAGCCGGTATCCTGGATGGACAACGAGGCGTGCAGGTAGACGTACATCGAGCCCAACAGCAGCGCCCCGCCGGTCCGCGCGACGACCTGCGGAAGGAACTGCGGGTTGAAGAAGGCGACCCAGAATCCGCCTTTCTCGGGCCAATCCCCCGGGTTGAGCATGAAGGCCGTGATCCCGGTGATCAACACCAGGCTGATCCATGCCGAGGCGCCGTAGATCCACCCGATTGTTGTATGGGTTTTCTCGGGTAGGCGGTCCCAATAATAGTAAAAGAAGAAAATAGATACGACTTCGATGAGAAAGAAGATCCATTCGATCGCCCATCCGAAGACAAACGTGCGGATGAGCATTTCCGTGGCCAGGGGCGATGCCAGGCCAATCGTAAACCAGATACCCACGCCGGTGACGGCGCCGAAGACGACGGTGAGCAAGAGGAAGAACCGCGCGTGCCGCTTCAAATAAGCCAGATACTCACGATTGGCCGTGCGATAGGCGTGCCCCACCTCGACGGCCAAGAACAACCCGCCGCCGACGGCGTAATGGGAAACCAACACGTGAATCACGGCGACGACCGCGATCAGCATGGGCGCGGGAAGGTGGGGGACAAACCACTCGGGATAATGCATGGCGATCTGCTCCTTGGCCGACGCATGAAACTACGTGACCGACCACGACCAAGGAACCATGCTAGAGCTTCCGTCTCGTCGCTGCAATTACCCCCCAGGAGATTTTTCGACCGACGACACCGCCACGCACGGGCGTAGCCCCGCGCGACCGAGAATCCAGACCATCGGACACCAGTTGGTCAATCCCGACTGGAGCAGGTTCACCCCGGCAAACGCCGTGAGGAGAAGCCAGTATTGGCTGTGAAACACACCCAGGAGAAGACTGGTCAATACGACCAGGCCGGCGATCAGTCGTAATCCACGTTCGATCGACATCGTCGCTGTTCCTTTCCATGCTTTTGATCACGAGGTTTCGTCTTCGGCAACGGCGCGCGGCGTCGGTTCG
Organism: uncultured Planctomycetaceae bacterium; assembly: GCA_964444795.1. Classification (GTDB taxonomy): domain Bacteria; phylum Planctomycetota; class Planctomycetia; order Pirellulales; family Thermoguttaceae; genus JABMRP01. Next base: position 45,573 of record CAYUIQ010000001.1, on the reverse strand, counting down.
GGCGCACCTTCGTCGGCCGTAAAGCGGCCGGACGAGTCTGACGGCATTGGGGCCGATGGAAATTGGTCCACCGGTTGCTCCGGTTCGGTCGGGCGCGGATCCACCGCGCAGCTATTGCTCATTCACGTCGATACACCACACTTGGGCAGCACCCATCGGTTCAGCACGAACCACACGACCAAAATGGCCGCGAAAAAGCCGATTTCCTTGAGACTCATCGTGAGACCTCTTTTCTGTTCAATGGTCAGTCGACGGGGGAGCCTTCTTCCAGCGGCCGCGCAGGGTATCGCGAAGCCGCTGCTGACACGCCACGGGCATCTCAATCGGCTCTCCGGCATTGAAAAGCTGGATAGTCTGGCGGATGTTGTCCACCACGATCTGGCACGGATTGCAGTCCTTCATGTGCTCATCGAAGAACTCGCAGATCGAAGGGTCCAGTTCGCCGTCCACGTACTCGTTGAGTACCGCCAGCATCTCTTCGCATTTCATGGTCGGATCCCTCGCACGGTTGGTTGCTATCCGTACCGATGCGCCGGGGGAAGATTGGTTACAGGTCCAGCGAGCATGACGCACGTTCCAGGCGTCGGAACGACGAGATCGAGGGGGTATCGCGCGGCAGGACCCCCGAGGAGAGGGGTTAACCCGGGTTATTCATGGGTTGGTAGCTACGTTCGCCAGAACGTGGGGCGTACCCAAGGGTTACGACCAAGTTCTGGCGAACGTAGCTACGACAGTGTGTTACGCAATTCGCAGGGCCATGAATAATCCCGGCTAAACGTCCGATGTTGCCCCGGCGTCCTTCAAATCGGCAAGTTTCAATCGGCCGACGCGCCGACCAAAGTGCCGGCGACCGCGCTATCGCCCGGTTCGAACGGCTCGGGAACGAAAGCCGCCGGGGCGACAAGTTCCGGGTCGGTCAATTCCAAGTCGACCCCTTCCCGGGAACTGAAATCGGGAGTCGAATCCTGCAGCCGTCGGGCGACCGCATTGAACTCGGGGACCAGCTCCTGCAAGAAGTCGCTATCGCGAAACAACAAGGGATCCACGTCGTCGCCCTCGGCCAACTGGCGCAACGCCTGCCGCAGACGCATTAGCGGGCCGCTGAATCGATGACTCAGGCGGACGATGTCGATCAGGACCACGGGAATGACCAGGAAAGAGGCGACAAACGCCGGCCCGTAGAAGAACCACATCTGGTCAAAGTGGAATGCCAACGGTCTCCCCGGCTTGACATAAATGTGCCAACACAATAAGAGCGCCGCGATGGTCAACAGACAGAAGACCCAATACAGGGCGACACGCCGGACCAAGGTACCTTGAATTCTCGGCTCAACGAACAACTGGCGTCGCAAATCGTTTTCCACTGGCATGTCTGCTAGCCTCCCCAATTTCCGCGAGAGATTCTCTTCCACCGTCTGCTGCAAGGATAGCTTGCGGGAAGGCCGGAGGTGCCGATCGCGATCCTTGCCGACCGCCGGTCGGATTACGCGGATTGTGCCGATGGGGGGGATAGTCTCGGCCGCAGCGAGATGGCTACGATCTACTTCAGCGAGATCGTCCGGGCCAACGGTTCGAGAACGTTTTCGATGACCACGTTGTCGATCAAATCAAAGCAGATTCCCAACAACCGATCGAGTGTCTCAAGATAGGTGGTGTCCGGGGGGAGGCTGCCGTACTGGCGGGCCGTGACGTAGACGCTCAGCGGGTCCTCGGGATACTCACCCGTGCGTACCTGATAGGCGTTGGTCCGCGTTTCGACACTCACGCGGCACTGGGTGCGGCAGTCCTCGTCCAATGCCAAGGTCAGCGAGGGCTCGTGATTGATCACTGTGGCTCCCGGCATTTCCGTGAAGCGTTCCAGGGCCGGGCCGACCCCCAAGGCTTCGGATACCAACTGGTTGTGGTTGCCACGGTAGGCAAAATCAAACCCGAACAACAAATCCAGGGCCTCACAATCCAGCGGACTGACCGAGAGCAAGTAAGGGGCCAACTCCAACACCAGGCGGTGTTGGCCCATGGCGTCCTCGACCTCGTCGGGATTGACCTGCCAAGAACAGATCCGACGGTTTTCCACCGTACACCAGCGGTAGTTTCCCCCGTCTTTGTCTTCCTCCAGCACAAAGTCGCCCTTGTCGCGGCAATAGAAATTGCGCATGGTGGGATACGTCTTCTGTACCCGCTCGAAGAAGTGCAGGATGGTCTCGCGGTTGGTCGGGAGTTCCATCTCCGTGCTCAGATTCATGTTGACGAAGAAATCGTCACACAATGAGTTGTAGCGATGCATCTAACGATGTTCCTTCCGGATTAAACGAGGCCAGCTACCCCCCCTCCGGATGATGGGGGTGTGTCCGCAAGAACCTGCCTGTAGTATACGATCTTGATGCGACTACTGTCAAAGGCGCCGCTCGCGACCCGCTGGAGTACGTCTTACCCCCCCAGAAAATGCCGGTGACATGCTATGTCTGACCGCCGAACCCAGGACCATCTCTTCGTTTTTCCGACCGAATTGGGTTGGATGGCCATGCTCCACGCAGACGGTTTGTTGGGGCGGTTGAGCATCGGCCACGCATCGCGCCGAGCCGCCGCCCGGGCGATCGGATTGTCTCGCCATGCTCAGTCCGCCGCGGATCCTCTCGTCGGGCCATTGATCGAGCGGCTCCAAGCGTACGCGGCCGGGGATGGCGAGGATTTCGCCGACGTTCGTATCGACACGGCGCCGATGACCGCCTTCGGTCTCCGGGTCATCGTCGCCTGTCGGCGGATCTCCTACGGTCAGACCCGGTCCTATGGACAACTCGCCGCGGCGATAGGTTCTCCCCGCGCCGCTCGGGCGGTGGGAAACTGTATGGCCGGCAATCGCGTGCCCATCGTCGTGCCTTGCCACCGCGTCGTGGCCGCCGGCGGCCGGCTAGGCGGGTTCTCGGCGCCGGGGGGACTCCGCTTGAAACGGCGCCTCCTGGCGCTCGAAGCCGACAGGGGCTTCCCGAGCGCCCCGCCGCGATGACCGACGAAAGCCATGGCTCTTCCCGTATCCATGTTGTGCGACTCCGTCTCACGGTGCCCTCACCTCATGCTCGAAACGCGATCACCTGGCGGCCGACTCCCGTAGCTACCCCGTGGATTGACATCCCGCACAAAGAAACGTCACAATAGCGTCTCCCGGCGCCGTGCCGTAAAGTCTAACCTCTGCCGTATCGACGATTCGGAGCGTACGCTGTCATGCAGTGGATCGACATCGCGATTTTCGTGGCGTTCTTTGCCTTTGTTGTGCTCTTCAGTATGTACAAAAGCCGCAGGGAGGCCGATAGCGAAAGCTATTTTCTCGCCGGGCGGAGCTTGAAATGGTGGCTCATCGGGTTCTCGATCGTGGCCGCCAACTTGTCGACCGAGCAGTTCGTGGGCATGGCAGGGCAGGGGGCCGGCGACGTCGGACTGGCCGTCGCCGCATGGCAGCTTACCGGCGCGGTGGGTATCATCATTATCGCTTTTACCCTGCTGCCACGGTTTCTCAAGTCGGGTATTTACACCATGCCCGAGTACCTTGAATACCGCTACAATCCGGCCGCCCGGGCGGTGATGGCCGTCTACATGATGGCCATCTACGTGGGCGTAACGATCACCGCCGTGCTCTATTCGGGCGGACTGACGCTGTCGACCATCTTCGACATGGATCTAGAACTGGCCGTCTGGATAATTGGAGCCATCGCGGCTCTTTATACGACCTGGGGCGGATTGAAGGCGGTGGCCTGGGCCGATCTGTTTCTCGGGGCCGGGTTGATGATCGGCGGCGTCGTAACGATGTTTCTCGTCTTCAACGAAAGCGGCGGCGCCGGGACGTTCTTCGAGACGCATGCCGACCAGTTGCACGTCTTCCACCCACACTCGCACCCCACGTTACCCTGGACCGGCATCGTGCTGGGGATGTGGATTCCGATTGTCTATTATTGCGGACTGAACCAGTTCATCGTGCAACGCACCCTGGCCGCCGATAGTCTGAAGCAGGGCCAATTGGGAATCGTCCTTGCCGCGAGCTTGTGGCTGCTGGTGCCCTTTGCCATCGTCATCCCGGGCATTGCCGCCCGAACACTCTACACGGCCGACTTGGCCGCCGCAGCCGACAAGGATAACGACGACGTGTTGGCCGAGTTCGAGCAACTCAAGGCATCGGCGACCGATGAGGCGATCGTCTTCAAGATGGACGACGACTGGAAGGCGCGGACTTCGCCCGAGGTGGTCGACAAGCTGACCCAACACAACACACGAGTCCAAGCCGCCGCGAAAGAGGCTGAAACGCCGGTCACCGAGAAGAATCTGGTCGGCTACAAGTACGACGCCGCCTATCCGGTCTTGATCCGCAAACTGATGACGCCGGGTCTCCGCGGGCTGATGTTCGCGGCCATCGCCGGAGCGGTAATTAGTTCGCTGGCCTCGATGCTCAACTCGGCCTCGACGATCTTCACCATGGACCTTTACCAACGCCACCTTCGGCCCGAGGCGTCACAGAAGAGCCTCGTGACCATCGGTCGGGTGATGACCCTGGTGTTCGTGATCGCCGGCTGCTGGCTGGCCCCGCAGTTGGAACATCCCCGATTCAAGGGCGTGTTCAATTTCATCCAGGAATTCCAGGGCTACATTTCCCCCGGTATCGTCGCCGCGTTTTTGGTCGGTTTTGCGGTCAAGCGCGCCCCCGCCTCGGCTGGTGTGGTGGCCCTGGTGGTCAGCGCGCCGATCTACGGATTGCTGCACTGGCAGTGTGGCGACAGCATCCACTACCTCATCCGGATGATGATCACCTTTGTCGTGGTGACGGCGATCATGTTGGTCCAGACGTGGCTGACCCCGTTGAGCGAACCCAAGGAAATGCCCGCCAAGAAAGACTTCGACACGACCAACTCGCCCCTGGCGCTGGTGCTGGGGATGGCCGTGATCGGGGCCGTGGCGGTCTTCTTTGTCGTGTTTCGATGAGTTTAGCCCGTTGAAATCGTAACGTGGGTGCCTGGCGGTCGAGCGCAGCGAGCCCCCAGAAAATGCGTTCTGGGGGCTCGTTGCGCTCGACCGCCAGGCACCCTCGGCAGATCACCCTCTTTCAACGGGTTGCTAGACGAGCTAATGCCCGCCGCAACCGGGGCATCCGCCGCCGGACGGTTGGTTGGGATTCTCGATCGCGAACCCGCGGCCGGTGGGGCCGTCTTGGAAGTCGATCGTTGTGCCGTCCAGGTGCAGGGCGAACTTCTTCATGGTCACGACCTTCACGCCGTGGTACTCATAATCGGCATCGACCTGGGTATCGAAGGTCTGGTCGAACCCGAGCGTGTATTGGATACCGCTGCATCCACCGCCAGCCACACCCATCCGCAAAACGGACCCGTCTTCCAGCTTCTGCTCGTCCATGATCCGCTTCACTTCGGTCGCGGCCGACTCTGTCAATATTACCGCCATCGGTCGTCTGTTCTCCTCGGTCGAGGTTGTGGGGTGGGTACGACGTGCCCGCGTTCCGGCACGAGCGTTACGCCCAATCGTACACGTCCTGGGGGCGAAAGTCAAAGCGGGCCGGTCAACTCAGACTGCTCATTTTACGCAGCCGCCGCACGGCCTCGCCCACGGTCGACACGGCAAAGTCAACCTCTTCCGAGGTATTAAAACGCCCCAATCCGAACCGGACGCTGCCGCGAGCCACCTCCTCGGTAACTCCCAAGGCGACCAACACATGGCTCGGCTGGGGATTGGCCGAGGCACAGGCACTGCCGGAACTGACGGCCAGATTCTTCATGCTCAGGATCAGCGACTCGCCTTCGACCCGAGGGAAGCTGACGTTGAGGTTTCCCCGCAGGCGGCCCTCGATCGGCGACAAAGACGGCCCATTGAGGACGGCGTCGGACACCTCGGCGACGATCCCACCGAAGAGCCGATCTCGCAATGCGCCAATCCGCTCGGCCTCGGCCGGCAACTCCTCGCCGCAAAGTTCCATCGCCCGGGCCATACCAACGATGCCGGGGGAATTGAGTGTTCCGCTGCGGAGCCCCCGCTCCTGCCCCCCGCCATCGATCATCGAATCGAGCCGGATGCGGGGCGTGCGGCGGCGAATGTACAGCGCCCCAATGCCCTTGGGCCCGTACAGTTTGTGCGCGGAGAAACTCATCAAGTCGACACCGAGTTGCTCGACGTCGACGGCCATCTTGCCCACGGCCTGGGACGCGTCGGTATGCAGCAGCACGCCCCGGCTTCGGCAGATTCGCCCAATTTCCTCCAGCGGCGCAATGGCCCCGATCTCGCTATTGGCCAGCATGACCGAGGCCAACACCGTGTCGTCGCGAATCGCGTCTTCAAACCGGTCGAGATCGATCAGCCCGGCCCGCGGGTTGGGTGCTTGAATGACCGGCAGCAAGGTCAACTCGAATCCTTCACGCTCCAGCCGGCGTAAGGGGTCCAACACGGCCGGATGTTCGGTGGCGACGGCCAGGAGATGGTTGCCCCGTTTCCGATTCCGCAGGGCCGCACCACGGAGGGCCAGATTGCAACTCTCGGTCGCGCCGCTGGTAAAGATAATTTCCTTGGGTCCCGCGCCGAGACCCCGGGCGATCGACTGGCGTGCCCCTTCCACCAGGTCCTTAGCCGCCCAACCGAAGGGATGGGTCGTGCTGCCGGAATTGCCGTAGACCGAATCAAACACCGGCAGCATGGCCTCAACCACCCGGGGATCGACCCGCGTAGTCGCATGGTTGTCCATGTAGACGGGTTCGCTGGCCATCAGGTAGCCTGTTGAGTTGTACGATGATGCGGGGTGCCTGGGGTCGAGCGCAGCGAGCCCCCAGCTCGTTGCCTTCTGGGGGCTCGCTACGCTCGACCCCAGTCACCACCGCTTCTCGACGGGCTGGGAAGCCCATCGTACGGGCCGCTACTCTCCCCCGAACAACGCTTCGAGGCAGATTTTCGACCACGTCTCGAATCCGTCCAGGTCGACCAAAACGTCTTCGATCGGCACGAAACGGCTTTCGAGAATCTCGGACTCCCGCGGACGCACGTCGGGACGTTCGACGTCGGCCAGGTGGACCACGCCCAGATGAACGCGGCCGACTTCGGTCTCGTCGTCGTTGATCATTCCCACGCACCGGGAGGTATAGGGTGTGTCGACGATCACCTCCTCGTCCACCTCGCGGCGCATGCCCTCGGTATACGGATTGCCCGTGCCGTCAGCCCCGGCGTCGAGGGTCGAGATGTGGCCGCCGATGCCGACGCTTTGCTTGCTGTGCAACCGGCCTTCCCCCTGTCCGGTTCCGCGGGTGTACCTGAAAACGGATTGTCGTCCGTCGGAATCCGTATGGCGGAAAATGACGTAGGGAATCAACTGCTTGAAGCCCGGGTCTTGCTCCACCTCGGCACGCGGCCGGTAACTCGTGTGCTCGGGGCTGAGCAGTTCATCGAGATAGCGATCCACGTCGGGCGAGAACCCTTGAAAGTGTCCCAGCCGGTGAAACAGATCGGTCCGTACCACCAGCACTCGTTCCGTCGTCACGTCTTCCACTCGCGGTTCCTCTTGGGTTGTATGGGGCAACGCCGTTGGAGGACGTTGAGAACGGGTCTTGAAATTTGTACGATGGGCTTCCCAGTCCGTCGAGTTCCAGCAAACCTCGGTTGAATCGACGGGCTGGGAAGCCCATCGTACAAGCTTCCACTCATTATACGAACCACCTTGTCCGTTGACGAGACGCCCAAGTCGGATCGGCCTTACAAGATCAACATGGCGTCGCCGTAGCTGTAGAAGCGATACTGCTGACGAATCGCCTCGGAGTACGCCCGGGTGATCAGTTCGTCGCCGCCAAAAGTGCGTACCAGCACCAAGAGGGTACTGCGCGGCAGATGGAAATTGGTCAGCATGGCGTCGATGGCGTGGAACTGAAACGGGGGGCGGATGAACAGATCGGTCTGGCCGGTGAAAGGTCGCAGGGACCCGTCGTCGGCGGCCGTTTCGAGCGTTCGCACGGAAGTGGTTCCGACGGCCACGATCCGACCACCCTGTCGGCGGCAGTTTTCGATCCGCTCGACGGCGTCGGAGCCAATCTGGACCCATTCGGAGTGCATACGATGTTCGTCCAACGAGTCGGCTGATATCGGCCGAAAGGTGCCCATGCCCACATGCAGGGTCAGGCGGCTCAGCGTTACCCCCTTGCCGTGCAGTTTGCGAAGCAATGGTTCGGTAAAGTGGAGGCCGGCGGTCGGCGCGGCCACGGAGCCCGGCCGGGAAGCGTAAACCGTTTGATATCGCTGGCGGTCGGAAGAGACCATCTCGCCGTCACGAATATAGGGAGGAAGCGGCACCCGACCCACCCGGTTCAGCAGCGTGAATGTCTCCTCGTCGGATTCCGGCCGCGCCACCCAAATCCCCTCCGGCTCCTTGGCTCCCAGGTGTAAGCGGATATCCGGCTTTCCCTCGGCATTGGTCAGCGTGACCGTCTCGCCCGGAGTCAGTTTCCCCCGAGTTTTTCCCAGCAAACGCCACAAGCCGCCGGCAGTCGCCTCCAGAAAAAGGCCTTCCCAGCGGCCTCCGGTCTCCGTGCGGAAGCCAACCAGCCGCGCCGGCACCACTTGCGTGTCGTTGAGGACCAGGCCGTCGTTTTTCCGTAGAATCTCGGGAAGATCACGAACGTGCTGGTGGCTGATCTCTCCCGTGGCTCGATCGACGACCAGCAAACGGGCGTCGATTCGGTGGGGCAGAGGAGTCTGCGCGATCAAATGCGGCGGCAACTCGTAGTCATATTGGTCTAGCTGGGACATCATATCCATCAGATTTGCGGAAAAGGTAGCCTTTACGCATAGACTTTTCACCAAGTATAAGGCTTCCCCGACACGCCCGGAATAGCGTAAGTTAGCCCCTAGTTCCCAGTCCCTAGTCCCCAGTCCCTACCCATGTCCCCCCAACGCCGGCCCATCCCGATTGCCCTTGGAATCACCGATCTGGAGATCGGCGGTGCGGAACGGATGTTTGTGGAACTGGCCACACGGCTGGATCGAGACCGTTTTTTTCCCGTGGTCTACTGCCTGAGTCCCCAACCGGCCCGTTCGGAAAACTCCCTTCTGCCGGTCCTCGAAGAAGCGGGCGTGGAGACTCATCTGCTCGGCGCGAAGCGATGGTGGGAGTTTCGGCGCGTGGTCAGGGCGCTCGATAAGCTTCTCGCCGGCCAAAGTCCTCAAATTCTCCAAACCTTCCTTTTTCATGCCAATCTTGTCGGGCGTCTGGCCGCGCGGCGGGCGGGAGTACCATGCGTGGTCGCCGGAATTCGGGTGGCCGAGCCCCGTTTCTCGCACCGGCTTCTCGATCGGCTGACGCAGGACCGGGTCGACTGCCATGTGTGCGTGAGCGATCGGGTTCGCGAGTTTTCCCATCGGCGCACGGGACTTCCGGCGGACAAGCTGGTAGTCATCCCCAACGGGATCGATGTGCGGCGATACCAGGGAGCGACACCGGTTGACCGGGCCTCGCTGGGCATTGCGGCCGATCGACGTTTGATCACACTGGTGGGTCGTCTCGAACCCCAGAAGGGCGTCGGTTGGCTGTTGAAAACGGCCCCCGCATGGCTGCCCCGTCTCCCCGACCACGACCTCCTGCTGGTGGGCGAGGGGCGGCAGAAGACGCAACTGGCCCGATGGTGCGACAGCCGGGGGATCACCTCCCGAGTGCATTTTGCCGGTTTTCGCCGCGACATTCCCGAGATTCTTGCCGCCAGCGATCTGCTGGTCCTGCCGTCGCGGTGGGAGGGAATGCCCAACGTCGTGCTGGAAGCAATGGCCAGTGCTCTGCCGGTGCTGGCCACCGACGTGCATGGCGTCCGCCAGTTGCTCGGCCCGAGGGCCGAAGGGCAGATCGTCACGCCCGGCGATCGGCGGATGCTCACCCGAAAGCTCCTCCGGCTCTGCACGGACCGACCCTGGGCCGAGGATATCGGGGCGGAAAACGCCCGACGGGTCGAACAGAGCTTCTCGATCGATGCCATGGTCACCCGATACCAGCGGCTTTGGGGATCACTGCTGGGGGAACCTCGGCCGTAGCCGAAAAAAATTCTTTGGACAACTTGCGCCGACCCCGATCGTCGAAAGTCGGCCGGTGGTCGGAAGCTAGGCATTGCGGAATCGACGAAGCCGGGAATTCTTGTCGAGAAGCTGTGGGAAGCGCGCTTGACGAGAGGTTCGATATGGGTATGCTTGGGGTCAAGTGGGATGAAATGGGAGAAAATGGCACAGCATGCTGATCACCGGAACCTTTTCTCGGTCGCTGGATGAGAAGCTGCGGATCGCCATCCCCAAACGTCTCCGAGCGGCGCTGGCCACCCAAGAAGACGGGGTTCTGTACATCGCGCCGGGCACGGATGGGTCCTTGGGCCTTTACACGGAGGAGAGTTTCGAGCGTCTGGCTGAACGCCTGGCCCAGGCTTCGCCAGCGGGGCAGGACGTTCGGGCTTTTACCCGACTACTCTATGCACGAGCCCAGCCGGTCGAGTTGGATCGCCAGGGCCGGCTGCGGATTCCAGCCGACTTGGCTCAATGGGCACGTCTGACCAAGGAAATCGTGCTGGTCGGCGCCCGCGACCACCTGGAAATCTGGAACGCCCCCCAGTGGGAGGAGTACTTATCGAAGAAAGGGGCCCGTTACGACGAAATCGCCGAAGCCGCCCTGAACGGATCGCATTAGCTCTCGCGACCGGCGGCTGACAAATGACAACATTTCGCCATGCGTGAAGACAGGGACGCCAGCTACGGCCACCTTGCTGGCGTCTCTGTCCTTTCCCCACGAGATCGGGGCAAAGCGAGTCTTCACGGATTCGGATCGAAGGACTCGGTCGAATTGCGAAGCGCGGAAGCACTTGTACCGTCCTTGCCGACAAGTTGACCGCCGGCACTCCGCCTCGCTTGGAACACACGGACGTGTTCGAGGTGGATGCTTTTTTCTATCCCTCCTTGACGCGGATGTTCACCCACGCACACTCCCCACCCCATCCAGGTCCACCTTGACCGATCCGTCTCCGGTCCACATCCCCGTCATGCTCGAGGAAGTCATCCACTGGGTGGCTCCCGAGGCGGGGGCTGTTATCGTCGACGGTACATTGGGCGGCGGTGGACACACTCGGGCTCTTGCCCAGCGGGTGACGGAAACGGGCGGCGTTATTGCCTTGGATCGCGACGAGAATGCTTTGATAGCCGCCGAGCAACGGTTAGCCGGCCTGCCCGTGACCGTGGCCCATGCCAACTTCGCCGAACTATCGGAGATACTCGCCGATCTGGCGGTGGAATCCGTCGATGGGATCGTCCTGGATTTGGGGCTCTCAAGCGATCAGTTGGCCGATCCGGATCGGGGTTTCAGCTTCGATGCGACCGGGCCGCTCGATCTGCGGTTCGATGTCACGTCGGGAGAACCGGCCTGGCGGCTGCTCGACCGGCTTAGCGCCCCGCATCTGGCGGATCTGATCTATCGGTATGGGGAGGAACGCTGTAGCCGGCGTATCGCCCGGGCGGTGGTCGAGTGCCGCCGCAAGTCGCCGATCAGGACGGCCGACCAGTTGGCCCAACTGGTCCGCCGCTGTGTTCCGCGTTCTTCTCGTGGCCGGGGGCCGGGTGGTCGAGCGGGAATCGACCCCGCCACGCGCACGTTCCAGGCGTTGCGCATTGCCGTGAACGAGGAACTCAAGTCGCTGGAAGTCGCGTTGCGGCGAATGCCCGACTGCCTCCGCCCGGGGGGGAGGCTGGTTATCATCAGCTTCCATTCCCTGGAAGATCGACGGGTCAAGGAGGCTTTTCGCGACGACCCCCGTTTGGAGGCATTGACGAAAAAGCCTGTCCGCGCCTCGACCGCCGAAACGGCCCAAAACCCCCGCGCCCGCAGTGCAAAACTTCGGGCGGCCCGGCGGGTTTGATCTTACGCCGAAACGGAAAATTTGCTATTGAACCCCTTCCAAAAAATTCGGGGGAGCATTTCCGACATCACCATCCGCGGCACGGAGGCCAATGATGAGTAGGGAAAAGAAAATCGGGCTGACGATTATCGGTGTCTTGGCGGTCGTCTGCCTGGGGGTCCTGATCGCGCGCCTCGGCGGATCGAAAGAGCCGGCCCAGGCGGCGGCAAACGATATCGACCCGCAGAAAACCGACGGACAAGCGATCCCGTCGTCGGCCAGACCGACCGTGGTGGAAACGACTGAGCAGCCGCCGGTCACATCTTCGGGGGGGTGGCAGCCAGCCGCCCAGGCCGCCATTGAGGACCAAGGCGGCATGGCATCCGATGGACCGCCCTCACTTTTCCCCACACCGGCAGTCAATACGTACGCCGCGGATAACCCAGCGCCTTTTCCTCCGGGAGAAGCGCCACCGGCGGTGACCGATTCGTATACCGCTGCGAGCGACGCGTCGGCCGGGGCGGATACCAACCTCGTCCCGCGAACATCGTCGTACCCCCCCGTAACGGCGGCTGAATCCGGCGCTACTCCAGTTCAGTTGGCCAGCGTTCCGAATGCGAATGTTGCCCCCTCGCCGTATCCGGAGCCTATCGATCTGCCGACGGCCGTCGAATCGGGCGGTGCCGGAAACTCCTACGGCGCAGCGGCCAGCGCCTATCCGACGGTATCCGGTGCCGATCGTCAGATGCCGGCGGTATCCGCATATCAGGGCGGCGGCCACGTCTACTCTCAACCTGCGACGTCTCTCGCGCCGCCCTCGCCGGTTGAGGTGGCTCCGGGCAGTGCCTACGGCGCCGCTGAACCCCCCGCTGTTTTACCCCAACCGTCGACCCTCGACACACCGCCGTCGGGCTATGCATACTCGGCCTCGGCGCCGTCGGTTGCCGAGCCGTCGGGCTCCGCCTACTCGCCGGCCGGCGGCTCAACCTACGGCGCCCTCGGGACACGCGCCTCCGACGGGACCTATACGGTACAGCCCAACGACAGCTTCTGGACCATTTCCGAGCGACTCTACGGCACGGGAGCCTACTACCAGGCCCTTGCCGAACACAATCGGACGGCGGTTCCCTCACCCCACGAACTCCAGGTGGGCGACCGCATTTCGGCGCCGGCAGAAGCGGAACTGCTGCGGAAGTATCGCGCCCTGTGCCCCAAGCCGAGTCACCGGATGGCTGCCCAGCGGCGGATGACCATGGTCAGCACCCCGGTGGGCGGTCGCGTCTATGAGGTGCAAGAGGGCGATAGCCTCTACGAGATCGCCCGGCACGAACTCGGCAAGCCGACCCGATGGGCCGAAATCTACAATCTCAATCGCCAGGCGTTGGGCAACGACTTCAACTATCTGACTCCCGGCATGCGGCTCCTCTTGCCGGCCAACGCTCCCACCGACGTCATCACCCGGCGTCCGGGCACCACGCTGCATCGCTGAATGGGCCTTCCGTGCGGAAACACCCCATGAGCATCACACCGGCCAAGATCGTCAGCGGCGGACAAACGGGTGTCGATCGGGCGGCCTTGGACACGGCCATCGCCTTGCAGATCCCACACGGCGGATGGTGTCCGCGCGGTCGTCCGGCGGAAGACGGGCGGATTCCCGATCATTACGATCTACGGGAGACCGAATCAACCGCTTATCCGGTCCGAACCGAACGGAACGTCGTCGACTCCGACGCCACGCTGATCCTCTGCCGCGGTCCGCTGGGCGGCGGGACCGAACTGACGGCTCGTCTGGCCGAGAAACACGGCCGGCCCTGTCTGATCGTCGACCTGCGCGAGCCGCCTTCCGGGGAAACCGTGCTTCGGTGGCTGCGCGAGCAACAGGTCGAAGTGCTCAACGTGGCCGGTCCCCGCGAGAGCCAGAGCCCGGGGATCGCCGCCGATGCGAGGGCCTTTCTTGCCGGGCTTCTTGGCGGGGAGTAGTCTAGCCCAGGCACTCGTGCCCGGTGCTTCGAATCATGGCCGTCCCTGCTTTCCTCCCAACGCCGGGCACAAGTGCCGGGGCTAAACGGCTTGATGTCTTGCTTGCCAACCCTGCCGCACTATAATCATCTGCATTGCCCCCGGCACAGGGAGATTGAGACCCATGGCGAAGCTGACACGACGGGACTGTATCAGAAGTACGTGTGCCACACTGGCCGGTGCGGGGTTCGTCTCGGCTCTGCCGGCCGCGTCGTGGTCCGGGGTCTCGGGTAGCAACGGCAGTATTCGCGTTGCGGTGATCGGTCTTCAGCACCGAGGCAGCCAACTGGTGGACGCCTTCGGCAGGATCGACGGAGCGCGCGTCGTCGCCGTTTGTGACGCCGATTCACACTTCATCGAGCGCGAGGCGGAAAAGCTGAAGGCCCGGGGCAAGACGGTCCAGCGGCACGTCGACTTTCGGCGAATCCTCGACGACAAGAACATCGACGCGGTAGTCATCGCCACGCCCGACCACTGGCACGCACTAATGACCGTCTGGGCGTGTCAGGCCGGCAAGGACGTTTACGTCGAGAAGCCCGCCTCCCACAATCTCTGGGAAGGGCGGAAGATGGTCGAGGCCGCGAGAAAGTACGGCCGGATTGTCCAGGCCGGTACCCAGAACCGCTCCGACGTGGGACTGAAACAGGCCTGCCGGTTTCTTCGCGAAGGCAAACTCGGCAAGATTCGCCTGGCCCGAGCCTTCGATTATCCGCGACGCACGAGCATCGGCAAGGTCGACGGTCCGCAGCCGATCCCCGACACGGTCGACTACAACCTGTTCATGGGCCCCGCTCCGCTGGCGCCGTTGATGCGTAAGAACCTGCACTACGACTGGCACTTCGTCTGGCCCACGGGAACGGGCGATTGCGGAAATCGGGGTGTTCATGAACTCGATCAGGTTCGCTGGATGATCGATCAGCGGGAGTTGCCGCCGCGAGTCACCTCGATTGCCGGCCGGTTTGGCTACGAGGATGACGCGGAAACTCCCAACACGCAGATCACCTGGTTCGATTGCCGGCCGGTGCCAATTCTCTGGGAGTTGAAGAGCCTGCCGAAGCGAAAGGGCGCGGCCGAGATGGACACGTTTCGCGGCCGGCGCACGAGCATGATCATCGAGTGTGACGAGGGGTATCTTACCGGCGGCCGAGGTGGTGCCACGGCCTTCGATCCGCAGGGTGAGAGAATCCGCCATTTCCCCGGCGACGCCGGAGTGACGCATCAGGCCAATTTCATCGCCGCGATGCGAAGCCGCAAGCCGAACGATCTCGAAGCGGACATCCTCCAGTGCCACATTTCGACCGGCTATTGCCACGCGGCCAACACCTCCCATCTGGTCGGTCGCGAAAGTCCGCCCGAACAGGTTACGGAGGCGATCCGGGAGAACGAACTGCTGGCGGAATCTTTCGGCCGGATGACGGACCACCTGAAAGCCAACGAGGTCGATTTCGCCAAGACCCCGTTGACCGCCGGGACGAAACTTACGTTGGACGTCGAGAAAGAACGGTTCACGGGCGAGGCCGCCGAGAGAGCCAACGTGCTCCTGACTCGCAACTACCGCAGACCGTTTGTCGTACCCGACGACGTGTGATGAACACGACACGCCGACCACTTCCGCCGACCACTTCCGGAGCGAAATCATGAATCAACCGCGGCAAGCGAGACGTCGATTTCTTCAGGCAAGCGGCATCGGCATGCTCGGCTTGGCCGGCCTGCCCGGGACGCCGGGGAAGTTTGGCAGCGGCGCCGAGCCTGCGGCCGACTCCACAAGCCCGGCCGGCGATGCCACGGCGTCGCTGAAACTCGGTTTCCCCACGTACATTTTCAAACACTACGACCTGGACCAGATGCTGGCGATCATGCGGCGGCTGGCCGTGAAGTATGCGTGTCTGAGAAGTTTTCACCTGCCGCTGGAGAAGAAACCGGACGAGATCGCGGCGATCATTGCCCGGGTGAAAGCAGCCGGCATCGTGCCCTACGCCGGAGGTGTGATCTATATGAAGAGCGAAGCGGACGTCGGCCGAGCGATGGAGTACGCAAAAGCGGCCCGATTCAAACTGATCACCGCCAGTCCCTCGCCGCATCTGCTGAAACTCCTCAGCGCCAAGGCGCAGGCATACGACGTCCGGGTTGCCATTCACAATCACGGGCCGGAAGATCGAGACTATCCGACGCCGAATGCCGTCTACGAGAAGATCAAGGATCTGGACCCGCGGATCGGCATCTGCCACGACGTCGGGCATACCCAGCGGACCGGCACCGATCCGTCCGAGGCGGCCGTTGCGTGCGCCGATCGGCTGATGGACGTGCATCTCAAAGACGTAACATCGGCGACCGCCGACGCGCACGAAGCGGCGTGCGGGCGCGGTGTGGTCGATATCCCCAAGTTTCTCCGCACACTGATTCGCATCGGCTACACGGGCGTCGTGGGCGTCGAACACGAAAAGGACATGCGAGATATTCTCCCCGGTCTGGCCGAATCGGTCGGCTACACGCGGGGCGTTTTGGCGGTGGTGGAGAAGGGCTAACTCCTTACGATATTTTGATTCATGGGTGCCTGGGGTCGAGATGCGAGGAACGGGCAGCGAGCCCCAGACGTAAAACCACTGGGGGCTCGCTGCGCTCGACCCCAGGCACCCCCACCCATCAATTGGCTTGTTACAGAGTATTAGCCTCGTGCCCCTTCCCCTTCCAATCAAGAAGGATACAGACCATGCCCCGCCGCACCACCCGCCGCGATTTTCTTCAAAACGCGTCGGCCGCCGCGTTTACGTTCTGGCTCCTGCCCGAGGGTCTTGCCCGGGGGTATGCGGCCAATGAGAAACTCGACATCGCGTTGGTCGGCTGCGGCGGACGGGGAAGCTGGTTCGTCGACACGATCCCGCGGATCGGCGAGAACCTCGTGGCCATGTGCGACGTCAACAGGCAGCGGGCCGCCGAGTCGTTCGGGAAGCTGCCCGACGTGCCGAAGTTTCACGACTACCGCAAGATGCTCCAGGAAAAAGACAAGCAGATCGACGCCGTCATTATTGCCGCGCCCGACCATATCCACGCCCCTTGCGGCACGATGGCCATGAAGATGGGCAAACACCTCTATTGCGAGAAGCCGTTGACCAACACGGTCAACGAAGCCCGGGTGATGCGCCGGACGGCTAACGAAAGCGGCGTGGCCACGCAGATGGGCAACCAGGGCACGGCCACGGGGGCGTTTCGCGAGCAGGTCGAGATCATCCAGTCGGGCGACCTCGGCGAGGTGCGAGACGTTTACGTCTGGAACACCAACGCGGGGACGGGTGACCGCCCGCTGCCCGCCGAGGAGATGCCCGTGCCGGAGTACCTCGATTGGGATCTGTGGCTGGGGCCGCGGAAACAGCGGCCTTACCATCGCCAGTGGATGCAGTGGCACAACTGGCGCGAGTTCGGCACGCAACAGTTGGGCAACTGGGCGATCCACTCGGCCAACATGCAGTTCATGGCGCTGCGGCTGGGCTCGCTCTGGTACGCTGACGCCGAAGCCAAACCGGCGCCCCGTTTTCGCGTTCGCGCCGAAGTGGCCGAGATCGATCGCGAGTCGTTCCCCAAGTGGGAGATCATCCACTACGAATTTCCCGCGAGGGACGACATGCCGCCGGTTACGGTCCATTGGCACGCCGGGATGAACGGCCCGGGCTTCCGCGAGACGATCGAGCCGCTGTTGGGCCGGCGGATGATCGCCGGCGGCCCCGGTCCCTGGAAAGACTACGCCGGGTGTGTGGTCGTCGGCACCCGCGGCAAAATCCACTCGACCGGACACAACTCGACGTACACCCTGTTGCCCGAGGATAAGTTCGCCGATTATCAACCGCCCGAGCCGACGTTACCGCGTCACGGCAGCCACGAACGCGAATGGCTCAACGCCTGCCGGGGCGGCCCCAAGGCGATGTCAAATTTCGACTACGGCGCCGTACTCACGGAATTTATCTTGCTGGGCAACGTCGCGACGCAGTTCGACCGCCCGATCGAGTACGACCCAATCGCCATGCGATGCGTGGACGACGACGAGGCAACCGCCGCCCTGCGACGCGATCATCGCCAAGGGTGGACGATCTAGTGCTCAGTCACGCCCGCCGGAACCTGAATCTCCAAACGCATTCTCAGAACCGAACGCTGAGCTGCGAGTAGAAGAAGTCGCTGGTGGTAAAGCCGGTGGTCGTGGTGACGAAATCGCCGGCGAACAGGTGCGAGTAGCCGAACAGCAGATCGGCCCGGGGGGTCATGCCGAACTTCACGACCAGATCGAGTTCTTGCCCGACGTCCTGCCCCGCCGCTCCAGTCGCATCGGTCGCCACGACTCCGCCGCCGGCGTTGTAGAGAGAATCGCGTGCCTGCTGCAACTGGAAGATGTGCCACCAGACCATCAATTGCACCTTCTCGCGCGGCGAGAGGACGAGGCGGAAGTTCAGATCCTCGATATTCTGCCGGGCGACGATGTCCATGAACCCGAAGTACTTGTGCCCCAACGGGAATAACTGGTTGAACGTCTCGTTGCGGCCGTCCGTCGGATCGCTATCGCCGGAGGCCCAATCGTAATACGCCCACAAGACAGGCTTCCACGGCAGGCAGGCGAACTTGCGGCCGACGCCCAAGGTGTAGAACCAGGCGTCGTGGTCCGTGCGGCCGTAATCACCCCACTGATACGCCCCCTCGGCTTCCAGTAGCCACCCCCTAAGCGATCCCTCCCAACGCGCGCCGACGGTGTTGTACTCAAAATTGGTTGCACCGTCGAGTTCGAGGTAACGGAGATAGTAGGCGTTAAAGGCCTGGTTTTTCAGTCCCTTTCGGGTCAAATGGATGCCGCTGAACTCCTGGCTTTGGTCCGGCGCGTCGAAGTTCTTATCTCCACCGGCATGTTGCCCGAGCGGAACGGGCCGGGTCCAGAAGGCGTCGGCATCCCACTTGGCCCCATGCCACATCACGTTGACCCCGTCGAACGTCCGACGCGTGTTGGCCCAATCCAAAGGCGAGACCAGACGTTGGGCCCCGTAGAGCAATTCCTGCCGGCCGCCGCGGATCCACAGATCTCCCCGGCAGCCGTCGAGCAGCCGGATGTCGCCGAAGAGGTTCAGCGCGTCGAATCGGTTCTCGTCGATCGGCCTGGTAGGCAGGTCCTCCCAATTGCTCATCGCGTCGATGCCTTCGGCATAGCCTCGCAACCACCCGCCGGCGTTCACGTCGGCGTAGACGCGCGTGCGGTGAAGGATAAAGTTGTCGTTGCGGCCGAGGATATGCTGATCCTCCTGGCGGAGCCGATACTCGCCGCCGACGTCGATGTTGACTTGCTTGCACGCCCCCAGCTTGATTTGTTTCATCCGGTCGCCCAATCGTGTCGGGCACGCGCCGGGAGTGCTGAGATAGCTGAAATCGTTGTTGTAGAAGACGCCCTTATATGGCTTCGGCGTGGCCTTCGGCGCGGGCACCGGCGACACGGCCACCGGCGCGACGTCGGACGGCGAGTCGATCACGGCCAGTGGTGCTTCCTCGGCTGCTGGCGATGCAACGGTCGGTTCCTGCATGGAAACGGTTTGCACGTTGAAGGCGTCGCCGGCGGGGGCCGTCTCCGTTGCAACTCCGCCGAGCCAGGAGGCAGCCCGGTTCTGAAGATGCCCCCCGTCGGGGAGAGGCGCGGCCGGCTGGGCGAAGAGACTGCCCGTCGAGGCAAAGGTCAGCGACGCAGCACAACCAAATAGGACGGCCAGTTTTCTCATCATTTCTCCCTTGCCTCCACTTGAAGCGGAGCTCGCGCTCATTTCCGCCGATACAATCGATTTTTCGAACCGGAACATCACAAAACGCACAACTCATGCCCCCGGATCTGATCGGCAAAACCGGACCCGCAAGGTCCGGGCAAAGTGATCGGCCGGAAAAGTCGCCCCGGTCTCCCTGACCGGCCCAACCGGACCGAATGGCTCGTGGCGCGAGAAACGCGGCCTCAACGCAGGAAGAATAACGCCATGCTTGTGGCGTTGAGCGCCATGTGCAGCGCGATCGACGGGACCAATCTCCCGGTTCGCAAGAAGAGCAACCCCAAAAGAAGGGTGAACGGAAAGAGGACAATCGGGTCGGAGGAGACGTAGTCGGGCATCCAACTCGTCAAGACCTCCAGCAGACAGTACAACAGCGGGGCGACCGCCACGAATGTCAGGCCCCCCACCTTTACGTCCGCCCAAAATCTCTCGCGCACCACCCCGAGGTCGGCCAGCGTGACCCGGTGGCTCAGGCGAAGCCACAGCAGGCCCAGTACCACGGTGGCCACCCCGGCCAGGGCGCTTCCGGCCAGCAGGTAGAGCATCGTTTCGGGCGCCAAGGGCCTTGATGTGACCCGAAAGTGCATCATGGAGAAAACCAGGGCCACCAGGATCACCGGCCCGACGCCGCGGGCGCATCGCCCCAGCGTGGGCAACTGGCGCCGATACCGCCAGCCGAGATCGTTGAGCCATCCTTGAAGCAGCAGCCGGAAGAGAAACTCCTCGGCAATCGGCGCGACCACCACGGCGACTGCCAGGCAGACCAGGATGCTTCCTAGCGAGGGAGCCTCGGTGAGCATCACTTCCACCTGATGGCCCGACCCCGACTTGGAGACATCGCAAACAGACGGCGGTTCCGGCCCAAGTTCCACCGCGACGACTCCCGCGGCAACACTCAGTGTGGCGTAGAGAAAGAAGATCACCAGCACGTCGGAGCCGGTGTGCTTCGGGCGCAGCCGTTTGGAGCGGGGCAAGATCGATTCTCTCCGTCTCCATTGGCCGATGAGCCACGCCCAGATGGTCAGGCACGAGACCAGCAGCGCCAGCAGGGCCAGGGACAGGCCGATCGACAGGGTCTGGTCGGGAGGTTCCGGCATGGGAGGCTATGCGTCGCGAAGCAGTTTGACGGCCGCGCCGATGTAGACCAGCCCGGAGTAGACGGTCAGCACGACCGACCCCCAGATGGAAACCACCAGGACCCACCAGGCCCACGCCGGGTGATTCGGTGCGTCGTCGGCCATGACGTAGTGTAGGTAGAAAAGCGCGGCTCCCGCGGCAACGCACTGAAAGACCATTTTCAGCTTACCCACCATCTTCGCGGAGAAATCGGCCCCCCGATCTTCGAGGAAACTCCGCAGCGCCGTAACCAACAACTCGCGCCCCACGATCACGACGACCATCCAGGGTTTCAAGCCCCACCACCACGACTCGGGCTCCGGACGGACCATCTCGGGTATGGACACCAGGTAGATGAGCGTGCCGCAGACGATCACTTTGTCGGCAAAGGGGTCGAGAATGCGACCCAAGGTGGTGACCAAGTCGTACTTTCGGGCGTAATAGCCGTCGAGCCAGTCGGTCCCCGCCGCAAGAATGAATGTACAGAAGGCGGCCATGTACTGGTCCCAGGCAATCAGGACAAACAGGACCACGGCCAGAATCAACCGAGCAGTGGTCAGTTGATTGGGCAGATTGAAGACGGCCTGGGAGCCGTCGGCCGGCTGTACGGAGGTTGATTTCTCGCTACCTGATGACATGGCCGATTCTCCTGGGACCCAGTCTCCGTATGCACTATCGCGGAATTCCCACCGCTGCCGCCACTAAATCATACCCTCTGGCCATGACGATTTCACACCCAATGATGCGACCCGGGGCCAAATTCGCCCCGGTCACGTACACCACGGGGTCGATATCCGGTGCGTCGGCATGGGTTCGCCCTTGATAGGCGTCTTTCTCACCGGCAATACAACGGTCGACGATCACATCGAAGGTTTTCCCCACCAGGGAGCGCGCCCAGTCGAAGGCGATCTCCTGCTGAACGGCCAATATGCGGTCGCGACGCTCCCGGCGAACCGTCTCGGGCAACTGACCCTCAAGACCGGCGGCCACGGTACCCTCCTCTGGGGAGTAGGCGAAGGCCCCCAGCCGCTCGAAACGCTGCTGCCGGACAAAATCCAGCAATCGCTCGAATTGTGCCTCCGTCTCGCCCGGGAATCCGGCAATCAACGACGTTCGCAAGACCAGACGGTCGATCCGCTGACGCAACTGTTCGATCAGTTGCCCGGTCCGCGCCGCGTCGACCGGCCGCCGCATCTGGCGGAGGATCTCGTCGTCGATGTGCTGCAAGGGGAGATCGAGATAGGGAAGCACCTTCCCGCCGCCGGCAAACACGTCGATCAATTCGTCGGTCCAATGTACCGGGTACAGGTACATGACCCGGAGCCACTCAACCCCCGGCAGTTCGGCCAGCCGCCGCAGCAAACCGGCCAGTTGCGGACTTCCGGTCAGATCGACCCCGTAGTGGCTCGTGTCCTGGGCGATGAGGACAATTTCTCGCGCACCGTCGGCCACCAACTCCTCGGCCTCGGCAACGACCTGTTCGACGGGCTTGCTGGTGTACGTGCCGCGAATGCTCGGAATGGCGCAAAAGGAACACCGGCGGTCGCACCCTTCGGCGATTTTCAGATAGGCCACGTGGCGGTGCGTGAGTCGCAGGCGGCCCGTGTCGGGAAGCGGCGTGGTGGGACCCGTTTCGGCCACGGTGCAGCCGGATTGGTCACCGCGCATCAGCCGCTCGGCCGCTTCGCCGATCGTATCGCGGCTGAAGACGCCCACCATCTGGTCGATTCCCGGATGGGCCTCAAGCAGCGACGGACCGTCTCGCTGGGCCAGACATCCCGTGACGATCACCCCCCCCACTTTGCCCTGTTCCTTCAGCCGGAGCATCTGACCGATCACATCCAGCGATTCCCGGCGCGCCTCCTCGATGAACCCGCACGTATTAACTACGACAAACCCAGCTCCCTGGGGGCTGGCGACCATTTCGAACCCGTCCGATTCGAGCAATCCCAGCATCCGCTCGCTATCGACGAGATTCTTCGGACAGCCCAGGCTGACCAGGGCACAGGTTCCTTTGGATTTTCGAGGTGTTTTCGAGGTCACGTTGGAGACGCGGGGGGTTGGGATCGGAACGGGGCAATAAGAGCGACTGTGAACGGTTCATCGTAGCCAATCGCCGGGCGCAAGGTAAGTGGCCATTTCCGCCGGTTGCACGCGATAGAGGGGTGTCCCTTGTATGGTCAATTCCAGCCAGTACACCCAATCCGCTCCGGTCATGGCAGACTGGAGGGGTGTGGAGTCGCGAGGAGCGGTCTCCTGTCCCTGAGGCCTGGACCTCTTTTAGTAGATTCCGCCCTCCGACCTTTGCTTTGAGGAGTTGGTACATGATGCGGCCCGACCGCTTATCACAAGGATCGCCCATGCCGAAGGATGTTCGGAGGAGTCTTGCGGCTGCGCATTGGTGATTGGCACGTTTACCTGGGTCACAAACTGGGAGAGTAGGATGTCCGACAAGGAAACAACGCCGCTTCTGCATCTTGGCGTGGGGATTGACACGGCTCGCTACGGCCACCATGTCACATTCCTGCGCGAGGACCTTCAGCCAGCCACACGTCCGATGACGATCATCGAGAACCGAGAGAGCTACGAACAGCTCCAAGAGTCCCTCCATCGCCTGCACAAGAAGCATCCTCAGACGCACTTTCACGTCCACATTGATGCGGCGGCGGGACATCGGGGTCAGGCTTTGGGGACATCGGCAGGGACATCGGGGTCAGGCTTTCACTTTACGGGACATCGAGGGACATCGGGGTCAAGGGACATCGGGGTCAGGGACATCGGGGTCAGGGACATCGGGGTCAAGGGACATCGGGGTCAGGCTTTCACTTTACACTTTAGGCTCCTTCGGCGTTTCCAATTCTGTTTGGCGAATGGTTGCCGTCAGCCGGTCGACCAGGCGTAGGGGGCTGTCTTGTCTGCGGCGTAGTCGATGCCGGATGTTGCTGACGGCCGACGCACTGATTCCGCCGTAGTGGATCCCTACGTCGCGTCCGCTAAGGCCGGTCAACCGGCAGGCCAACTCGACGGCCACCGCCTTGGCCGGGCCCGCGTGGTGTCCGTGCTCCGTCAGGGCGGCCGCATCGATCCGGTAGTGCCTGGCCACGTACGCATCGACCGTGTCGATGGGAACGGTCACCGCCGCGGGTAAGGCCAGATCCTTGTCCTGGGCTCTGCCCGTCCGTCGCGGGTCGAGCCGCTTCTCCGTCCGGTCGATGAACGTCTTGTCGCCGATGGCGTATCGACTGGCGCGCATGGCGTCGAAGATCGGCCTGTCGTCCTCCATCACACATGCGCGCGTGTAGGCCCGATAACGCCGCCGCGCCGCCGCCAGAGTCGAGCCATACTCCCGGAGCACATCGTAGCAGACGAAATCCAGCACGCCGCGTTTCGTCACGTAGCCGGGATAGGTGCTCCAGGGGTACGTTTCCAATCGCTTCAGCCGCTGGGCCTTGCTCAAGCGTCGACAGGCGGTCGTCTTGATCGGATTGAGGTGGATGTACCGGGTGATCGCCAGCAGATAGCCTTCCTCCTGGACCAGTTTGGCCTTGAAGCGCGCCTCGAACTGATGGCCCGGTTTGCGATGCTTGTACCGTGCATACAGCGCGTAGCTCGTATTGAGTCGCTGCATGAACTGCGACAGATTCGCCCGCGGAGTGCGAGCCAGGAGGTGGAAATGGTTGTCCATGAGCACCATCGCATAGAGCCGGATCGCGTGCGTCTCGACGTTATCGCCTAGCTGCCGCAGAAAGCGCCGCCGGTCGTCGTCATCGAAGAAGATCCTCGCCCGCCCGTTGCCCCGGGAGGTCACATGGTAGATCGCATCCGGAAAGTTAATCCGTGGAGGACGTGCCATCCTCGAAGTATAGCCCCGCGGCTCTCCCCTGTAAAGTGTAAAGTGAAAGCCTGACCCCGATGTCTCGCGATGTCTCGACCCCGATGTCTCGCGATGTCTCGTTGACACGGCCCGCTCTTTCAGAGATGGACCAGCACACCTCCTATTGTTCAAATGGGTTCTTGATTGGGCCGAGTTTCTTCCTGCGCTCTTCCCTCGCTTTCTGCCTCTCGTGACTCTCTCTCCACATCTGCAGGTCTCGCTCAAACCAGGTTCTGTCGTAAACGGATACGGAATCGAGTTTCTCGTCGTAAGGAACGTACAGCGACAAGCCAAGTGCTTCGAAGTGACATCCCGAGCACATGAAGACTGCCTGCTGTCCCAAACGCATCATTTCTTCGACGATCTGGTTCAATGGGGCTCCGAGAAGCTTAACACCCTGAAACACGGGTATCGTTGGTGGAAAAACTCCAATGATGATCAGTCGATCATCGAAGTCGTAGTACAAATGCAAGTGCAGTGCATCGTATGCATCCACCATTGGGCTGAACGGTGGTGGAGAAACGGAACCCTTCTTGAAAGTCTCAAACTCAGGTCCGAGCTGTCGACGAATTGCATCACGCGAGTCACCGAGGTTAATCTCGCCCAAGCTTCTGAACGGTTGGATTTCCCATTGGCTCATGGTTCGGCTCCACCAAACTGGTCGAAACGCATACGTGGTCGAATACCTGCCGGAAGGCTCTCAAGATACTGCTGGATGGCCGGGTCATACTTTGTGCCACAGTTCTCGCGAACGTCGAGGATGTCCAGACGGATCGTCTCTCGCATGTTGCCTTGCTCAATCAACTCCGTTTGTCGCTCGCGCCATTGCCGCCCAAGATCTCCTTCTCTACCATGGCTAGCGGTCTTTGCGTGGTCCTCAGGGTCCATCAAGATTCCGGGAAGTTCCTCGAATTCTGCGTTCTCCTCCCCCAATGCTTGCTTGACCGAGTCGTACGCCGGAATAGGACGGAAAACGGGACGGAAAACGGGACAGGTCCGATATTGGCAGGATGGGTAATTCTAAAAGCTACTGAAGGCTACTCAGCTTGTCAATATCGGACCCTGTCCTGTTTCTTGCTCGAGGTTAGACCGCGCGAGATCCACTGGCAGGCTGCAAACCTGCCCGACTACTCACCTCTCCACGTGCAGATCGTTCCACTCGACCAGCGAACCGGCACCGGGACAGGAAAGTATCATGGTGACCGGGACCGTTTTTCCCGCGTGCGAGCCCAGCGCGACTTCCAGCGGCGCGGGCGGTGGGCCGGTCAGGACGGTGGGCACCTCGAACCGGGCGGCGGATCGGCCGTCGATGCGAACTTCCAGCGCCGCTGCCACGCGGCGGTCGGGCTGGACGACGGCAATGACCAGGCGATCGGTGTCGCTGCCGACGTGTAACCGAGACGACACGGTCACCGGCTCTCCGGCGACAACAATGGCCGAGCGATACGCCGGTCGCTGGGCATCGGTCGTATCCCAGCGAACGGCCAGCTTCACACCGGGGACTCCCCCCGTGGCTACCTCCCACGTCTTCCAGGCCGCAATCGCGTGGGGCCCGCGGCGGACGATCTCCTCGCGAAGCGCGGCCGGGTCGAGCGTCACCACCGGATCGAGCCAATCGAACAGATCGCGAACGTCCAGCGGATCGGCTCCCCGCGGCGGATCGTCCGCGGCGGCATCGGTCCGAAGGACAATCCGCCGCCGAGCGTCGCCCAACGGCAACGGTCCCGTGTCCACGACGTCGACCGACCCGGCGATCGGCTCGCTTCGGTACAGCGCGGTCAAGCGATCGTCGCCGGCCAACACTTCGGCCCGAACGTAGCCCCCGAGTCCCGCCGCCCGGTCGAGTCCCATGCGTGTGCGAAACGCCCGCGCGCAGTCGGGTAGCGAGAATTGCAGTTCGGTGGTTCCGTGGACCCCCAATCCCGACGCGTACGACCGGCCGGCGCAATGCAGCGGTTGCCCGAGCACGTTGCGGTCGATTTGCAGGGTCCACCCGCCGCCGAAGAACGGGCGGTGGGATACCTCGCTGGGCCAGATGTGCGAGAGGGGAACCTCATGCGGGGCGAAGTAGCGTCGCAACACGATGCGGCGATGGGCAATCCACACCGGGTCGAGACTCCAGGCCGGCTGAGCGGCGTGGTACCACAGGTCCGGCTTCTCGGCCCTGCCCGTGTGACACGCTTGAAACTGCTCGGCCGAAGAGGTCGCTTCGAGTCCCCCAATGGTCGACCATCGCATCAACCGATCGGTCCCCTCGGGTGTGAGAACGGCGAGTTGCTCGAAATAGGCTTCCCAGGGGTCGGTCTCGGGCAGATGCAATTCGGCCATGTCGGCGAAGCGGACCGTATGCACTCCGTCGCGAGACAAGAGCCGGACCGTTTCGGCCTCGAATCGCAAGACGCGGAAATCGAGCTCTCGGCCGTCGCGCAGAAAGGCCCGACCCGCGTGATATTCGCCAGCCGCCGTCTTCCAGACGATCCGTCGAATCCACCGAGTGCGCACGCGCAGGGTAGCGCGTTGCGGGCCCTCGGGCCAGTTGATTTCAATCGTCGGCGTCACAACCAGATGAGGCGGTTCGCCGCGTCGCGACCCGTCATGCTCGGAGCGATACGTTGTCACGCGGCCCGGCAGCCGGTCGCCGCCGACCATCTCGACGTACGGCGCCTGTGCCGTCGCCTGGTCGAGCGTGTTGTCGCGGATCCAACGCACCCCCGTGGTCGCGTCCATCAGCGGTACACCGGCCAACCGCGGCTGCGCGAGGGTGGCGTGCCAGTAGAGCACTTCATCGTCGTTCAGCAGTCTCCCGTCGGCCAATTCGGCCGTGTAACGCATTTGCCCTGTGTTCGGGTCGGCGGCCAGCTCGACAAGGCGGGCGATCGACGGGTCGTCGGGTATCAAGGCCGCCATGCGCGAGTAGATACGCTCCAGATGGAGTCGCGTGCCGCGGGAAAGATCGGATAAACGTCGCACGTCGCGCCCCTGCATTTGCCGGGCAACCAGATTGAGAATCAGCACATTGACCGGGTCGAACGCGAGCGCCGGTTCTCCCGCGGCCGGCGAACCGTCGACGGGTTTGGGGCGCATGACCGACCAGGGGCTAACGCCATGGACCCCTCCCAGATAATGTCCCAGATGATGCACCAGGAACACGAGTTGATCGTCGCTGGAAAACTTCTTTTGAACGTCCGGCAACAGCAGATGGGAGAAAAACGGATCGGAGTCGACGTGGGGCGGACGGCTGCTCGGGCCGATGCGGAGTTGGCTGCTGAAACCGATCACAAGGCTTGCCGGATGGGGCGGTACTTCGCGACACAACTCGGCGGCCAATTGCCGGTAGTCTTTCAGGCCGTTGTCCGAACTCCATTGGCGAGTCGCCACCACCTCGAACCGCAGGGGGCAATATCTCGCGATGATCGCCGACGCGGAGGCCACCTGCCGGGTGAGCCGCTGCTGCCACGCCTGCTGGGCGGCCGGTTGCTCGTCGTCGACGGCCACGACCACCCGCACCACGACCGGCGCGGCCGGCAGTTCGTCGCCCGACACGGCGGCCGGAGAATGTCCCGGCAAAAACGACACTCGCTGGAGGACGGGCCCCTCGGGTCCTTTGGTGAAGTAGCCCAGCGTGTCGGGGGTCAAGAGGTAACGCCGCTGGCCGTCGAGTTCGATTTGCACCTCATCCGCCGGCCGGACGATCGTCAGTTTGCCCGGCGACAGCACGTGTTGTGTTGGTTCTCCCTCGGTGCGGCGAAGCGAAAAGGCGACGGGCTGCTCGGTCCGATTGGAGAGCACAACCACCGAGGCCTCGGCACGTTGCGATTGCGGCAGACTACCCCACACCGCCAGGCACATTACCAGCAGAAGCCGTTGAAGTCGAAGCGACCGGATCATGGAAATCCACTCAGGGGGTTCTGGTATGCCTTCCGGGAGGGTCACTCTCCCATACGCTCTCGTGCTATTCTTATTCTGTGGCATCGAGCGTGTGTTGGGAACGGGCCCGTCGAAGGTTTACCTTATTGACACCGCAACTCATTTCGTTGTAAGAAGTTGTTAATGCCGCGGAGTTACGGCGTCCAACGCACTACCCCCCCTGTTTACGGGAAACCCGACGGAAACAATCTCCCATGCCCCGCAGAGCACTGATAACCGGGATCACCGGACAGGACGGGGCGTATCTGGCCCAGTTTCTGCTGGAACGGGACTACGAGGTCCACGGCATGGTACGGCGGGCGAGCACCGAGAGCTTTGAGCGAATCGCTCCCTTTCGCGATTCGGTCATGCTGCACCAGGCCGACCTGCTGGACCAACTGTCGATCATCACGCTCCTGCGCGACGTGCGCCCCCACGAGGTCTACAATCTGGCCGCCCAGAGTTTTGTGCCCACCAGTTGGCTTCAGCCGCTGCTGACCGGCGAGTTTACCGGCCTGGGCGTGACCCGAATGCTTGAGGCGGTGCGGTTGATTGATCCGAAGATTCGCTTCTACCAGGCCAGTTCCAGCGAGATGTTCGGCCAGGTGCATGAGGAGCCACAGAACGAACAGACCGCTTTCTGGCCGCGCAGTCCTTACGGCGTGGCCAAGGTGTACGGACACTGGATCACGGTCAACTATCGGGAGAGCTACGACATTTTCGCCTGCTCCGGCATCCTCTTCAACCACGAGTCGCCGTTGCGGGGCAAGGAGTTCGTCACCCGAAAGATCACCGACGCGGTGGCTCGAATCAAGCTCGGTGTCCAGGACAAGCTTCTGCTGGGAAATCTCGACGCCATGCGCGACTGGGGTTTCGCGGGCGACTACGTGAGGGCCATGTGGCTGATGCTCCAGCAGGACGCTCCGGACGACTACGTGGTGGCCACCGGGCAAAAGCACTCGGTCCGCGAGTTTGCCGAGTTGGCCTTCGGCCGCGTGGGGCTCGACTATCGCAACTATGTGGAGGTGGATCCGGCGTTCTTTCGTCCCGCCGAGGTGAACACGCTGCGCGGCGACGCCGCCAAGGCCCAATCCACGTTGGGTTGGCAAATCGAAGTGTCGTTCGAGCGATTGGTTACCATGATGGTGGACGCCGACATGGAACGTGTGGGCCGGGAAATCACCGGAAGAGACTAACGCATGGCGACAACTCCCTATCGAACCACGATGACCGGCTGGGGACGCTATCCGGCCGTCACCGGCCTGGAGGTCCAGGGTGAAGACCTCCGTAGGACAACGGCCGGCGCGACGCTTTGCCGCGGACTGGGGCGATCCTACGGCGATTCCTCACTCATCCCCGGGGGTGACTCGCCGTCGCAGCGCTTCGCCGCCTGTACGACCCGGGCCGACCGCTTGCTGGCGTTCGACGAAAAGACGGGCGTACTGCGGGCCGAGGCCGGGCTGTCGCTGCTGGAGATCAACCGGCTCTTTCTTCGCCGCGGATGGTTCGTGCCGGTCTCGCCGGGAACGCAATTCGTGACGCTCGGCGGAATGGTCGCTTCGGACGTCCACGGAAAGAACCATCACGTCGACGGAAGTTTCGGCGAGCACGTCCACCGGATCACGCTGCAAATGGCCGACGGGCGCGCGATCGAATGTTCCGATCGTCAGGAACCGGAGTTGTTTCGCGCCACGATCGGCGGCATGGGGCTGACCGGTCACATCCTGGAGGTCGAGTTCTCGATGCGGCCGATCCCCTCGCCCTGGATCTGGGAGGAAAGCCGGCGGATCGACAATCTGGGCGCCATGGTCGACGGGCTCAAGGAAGCGGCCGACCGTTGGCCGATGACCGTCGGCTGGGTCGACACGCTGGCTCGCGGCCGCCGCCTGGGCCGGGGGATCCTAATGAAAGGCCGCTGGGCCGAGCCCGACGAGGCGCCCACCAAACCACCGCCGGCCAAGCGCCGCCTGCGCGTGCCGTTCCAACTGCCCAACTTTGCCCTCTCGAAGTTGAGCATCAAGGCTTTCAACACGCTGTATTACTGGAAGCACTTTCGCCGGGAAAAGCGAGGCGTCGTCGCTCCCGAGTCGTTTTTCTACCCCTTGGACGCCCTGTTGGATTGGAATCTCATCTACGGCCGCCGCGGCTTCACGCAGTATCAGTGCGTCGTGCCCCACGCGGCGGACAACGGCCCGGCCCGCCGGGTGCTGGACCTGTTCGGCCGGGAGGGCGGGTGTTCGTTCCTTTGCGTCATCAAGGATTGCGGTCCCGAGGGCAAGGGGATGCTTTCGTTCCTGAAGCCGGGGATGTCCATCGCCGTCGATTTCCCCATTCATCCGAGGCGAACCCCCGCGCTGGTCGACAAGCTCAACGAACTGGTGATTGCCGAGGGGGGACGCATCTACCTGACCAAAGACGCGTTTACGCGAGCCGAACACTTTCGGGCCATGGAGCCACGGTTGCCGGCCTTCAACGCGGTGCGCCAGCGGTGGGACCCCGGGTGCATGCTGCGAAGCGCACAATCGGTTCGCATGTTGGGAGACAAACCATGAAGGTCGTCGTGCTGGGAGCCACCAAGGGAATAGGCCGCTCGCTTGCCCGGTTGTTCGCCGAGCGCGGCGACCAACTCTTCCTCTTGGGACGCGATGCGGAGGATCTGGATCGCTCGGCCCGCGATCTGGAAATTCGCGGCGCGCCCGCACCGGTCGGCTGCGCGGCGTGCGACTTGGAAGACCGGCGGACGTTTGCCCCGGCGCTGGAGGCGGCGGAGAAAGCCCTGGACGGCCTGGAGACGGTGGTCGTCACGGCGGGCCGTTTTGCCTCGCAGGAAGCCCTGGAGGAAGATCCCGAGTTAGCCGCGAGTGTGTTGACGGCCGACTTCACCGGCACGGTGCTCTTCTGCGAGGAAGCACGCCGGCGATTGCTCGCCCGGGGAGGCGGGACCCTCTGTGCACTGAGTTCGGTGGCCGGCGACCGGGGACGCAAACCGGTCGTTCTTTACGGAGCGGCCAAGGCGGGCCTGTCGCACTACCTCGAAGGGCTGGACCACAAGTTTCGCGCGGCCGGGTTGAAGACCGTCTGCGTCAAGCCCGGTTTTGTGAAGACGGGCATGACGGCCGGATTGAAACCGCCTCCGTTTGCCGGCCAGCCGGATCAAGTCGCCCGGGCCGTGCTGAGGGCGATCGACCGCGGCCGGCCGATGATCTATACCCCCGGGATGTGGCGCTGGGTGATGTTGGTTATCCGCAATCTGCCTC
This sequence comes from uncultured Planctomycetaceae bacterium, assembly GCA_964444795.1. Classification (GTDB taxonomy): domain Bacteria; phylum Planctomycetota; class Planctomycetia; order Pirellulales; family Thermoguttaceae; genus JABMRP01. Next base: position 13,739 of record CAYUIQ010000001.1, on the reverse strand, counting down.
GAATGGTCATGCGGAGGATCGGGTTTTGAGCAACCGGAACAAACCGCTGGCAATCCGTCTGATCCGCTTGGCCCGGCCTGCTGACTGGATTAAGAACGCTTTCGTACTGGCACCCGTGCCGTTTGCCCTGGCCGACGAAGCCGCCGGTGCGCGCTTCGAGGCGACTCCGTTTCTGCTGGGACTGCTGGGCTTCTGTCTGGTCAATTCGGCCGTCTATGTTTTCAACGATCTCTGCGACGCGGCCGGCGACCGGCTTCATCCCGAGAAGAAACATCGCCCGATCGCTTCGGGCGAAGTGTCCCCGGCCGCGGCGCTTGTGACCGCGGCATTCCTGTTGGTCGGCGGATTGGCCTTGTGTTGGACCGGTGGCGGAAATGGCGTGCTGGTGCTCGCGTCGGTCTATATCGGCGCGAATATCGCGTATTCCACCGGAGCTAAGAACGTCGCACTGTTGGATGTGTTCCTCTTGACTTCCGGGTTCGTGATTCGCGTGCTGTTGGGGTGCCTGTTGGTCGGCGTCGGTCCGTCGCCTTGGCTGCTGCTGTGTACGTCGTCGCTGGCCCTGTTCCTGGGATTCACCAAGCGCCGGGCCGATCTGCTGTCGGGCTTGGATCTCCAGCATCGCCCTTCGCTGCGCGGCTACAACGAGGCGTTTCTCGATCAGGCGATGACGATCACGGCCGGCGTGTCGCTGGTGGCTTATGCGCTGTATTCGATCCTGTCGGGAGTCTTGTTGGAGGGCCGCGAGATGGTGTCGATGCCGTTTGTGGCCTACGGAATCCTCAACTATCTGCGGCTGGCCGCCACGACCGGTGCGGGAGGCTCGCCGGTGCGAATCGCTTATACCTCCCATTCCAGCCAACTTTGCGCCATCGGCTGGCTGGTAACCGTCAATTGGAGTCTCGGTAATTGGAGCCTCGCGTGGTAAAGAAGATACTCATTACTCTGGTCAAGGTTGGCCTCTCCGTCGGCATTCTTGGCTATCTGGTATACGACGTCCAGACGCGCAGCGCCACGGCCCATGAGGATGAAGGATTCACGCGGCTGATGGAGGAGGCGTGGAACGGTCCTCTGCTGGCGCTGGCCTGGGTGTTCTCCGCCGCCGCGGTTTGCGTGACGCTGCTCCGCTGGTGCTACCTGGTTCGCGCGGTGGGGATTCCCCTGGCGCTCAAAGATGCTTTTCGCGTGGGGTTCCTTGGATACCTCTTCAATCTGGCGCCGGCGGGGATCGTCGGGGGCGACGTGCTCAAGGGGATCATGCTCGCCCGCAAACACCCCGAGTACCGAACCGGGGCGGCCGCCTCGGTCGTCATCGACCGGATGATCGGCCTGTACGTGCTGTTTGTCGTGGCCTCGGCGGCCATCGTTGTGGGGGGTTTTCTTGGCCACGAGATCGCCGCTATTCGGAATGTCTGCAAAACGACCGTCATCCTCACGGCTGTCGGTGCGGTGGGGATCGGCGTCCTCTTCATTCCGGGATTGTCGGAAGGGCGACTGGCTCAATGGCTGATTCGGCACCCCAAGATCGGCCACACCCTGGGCAAATTGATCGAGGCGTTTCGCATCTACCGGAGCAAGCCACGCGTGCTGGCCACGGCAGCGTTGATGAGCGTCGGCGTGCATTGCCTTTTCACCACGTCGATCTTCCTGATCGCCGTCGCTCTGCCCGCCACCAGCGAGCCCGACCGGACCCCCGGCTTCGGCCAACACTTCGTCATCGCCCCCTTGAGTGCCGTGGCCAGCGTCATTCCGTTGCCCGCCGGACCCCAGGAGGGTACACTGCAATACCTGTACCGGGAGCTTGCTCACGCCTCGGGCAAAGGGCTGGCCCTCGGGTTGACGTACCGGGTCATCACCGTGTTGATCGCCATGGTCGGGCTGGTCTACTACTTGGGCAGCCGCCGCGAGGTGGCCCAGGTGTTGCACGAAGCCGAGGAAGTCTAGGCCGGGCGAAACGATCGCATCTCAAACACGCACACCATGAAAACGACCATCAGTCGATTAACCCTCCTCTGCGCAGCCGTGGGAATCCTCAGCGCTCTTGGCGCTTTCGTGCCGGCCGAGCAGCCCGGCTATGTCGTCGTCGTCTCCCAGACCACGTATGCCGATCCCGGGTGGAAGCCGGTCGTCGATGCATTGGTCGCCGAACATCAAGCCACCGTGGCAACTTACGAGAAGTCGGTCGACGAATCGCTCGAACCGTTGCGCCAGGCCTTTCCCCGGTACACGGGGTTCGTGGCCACGCCGGCCGAAGCTACCCGGGCGTTCGTTGCCGAAGTCCATGCCCTGGACCCGCCGGCTCGACGACGACCCGTATACCGACACGCTCTGGGGGATCGTTAGAGTAATGAACCTCGTTCCCACGCTTCGCGTGGAAACGCACGGGCTCGGCGCTTCACGTCGGTGCGAAAGATCCAGAGTTTCTCAGCCCAGGGGCACGCAAAGCGTCCTAACGAGCCTCGACGCGAGGTATTCCTTGCAGGAGGAACACACGCATGCCAGCGGAATCAAAACGTGAACCAATAGACGATTGGCCTCGGAGGCCAATCGCTGTGCTTGTCCACAGTGCGATTCTTTCATTCGCCCCATGGGCGGTCTTAACGGTCCTCACCGAGTGGATGGACGGCGGGTCAACCCCGGTGGCGGGGACAATACTGGGGCTCATGTTCGCCGTGCCAATCTCGCACGTGTTCCGTCCGTTGGGAAGAATCTGGTGGATTGCCGTGGCATGTATCATGGTTCTCCTGGGCTCTTGTTTGGGCTGGCTCGTCCATGCCCTCTGCACGGGAGACACCGTCGATTCCTGGTCCGTGGCCTTGGGCTATGGATCAGCGATCGGTATCTTCTTCGGCCTGGTGTTTGGGACTTTTCGTGTCATCGGGCGGAGGATCCTCGCAAGGGAGGGCGGTTCTTGATTCGGCGCGCCGCCAACTGGGGGCTCGCTGCGCTCGACCCCGGGCACCCTCCACACAAATCACCCTTTGTTAACGGGCTGTTAGTTCTTGCATTCCTCTCACTGGACCACTTCAACTTTCGCGATAACAACCGTGTTCTTCTTGCCTTCGTGAAAGAAGACGCGAATGCTCGATCCGTTGGGTATGGAAAACCCTTCTCGCAGGGCGGCGGCAAACCAGGCGAGTTCATGCCGGCCTTCGGAAATCTCGACAACGCCATGCACGCCGGACCAGATGGAATTCCCGACGATCACCGGAATCCGCGAGGTCCAGACGGTGCGATGCTGCGCAGCCACGTCCTTCCCGAGTCACAAGCGATGGACTCAACCGCCTTCAAAAAAGACGCCTTATTTACTGACCTTCGATTAGCCATACGCCCCGGTCTTGGGTATCACGAAGCTCCTGCGGATCAGTCCGTGCCACCTCCTCTGTGTGGTTCGGTTCACAGACCCCCCCACTGAACGCTCGCGCCGCTGGAAGGCTTCGTTGTACCCGAGACCAACCGTGACGATCTAACAGAGTATCCTGAAAGGACTTGCATCTCACATCTTCGAAGGCAGGGTTGCCTTTCTCGCGCGACGCAATAGTATTCTACGATTTCCGTCCGCGCTGGAACCTCGTTCGGCGGGCAACTCTTCGCAAGACCTTTTTTAATGTCGACCAAAAGAGTCGACTTAGGGGGTGCTATCTCATGTTCGACGTCAGCATAGGCGGCAGAGGGGCAAAAGAGGCAAAGGGAGGCAGAGGACACCGCAGAACGCTTGAATCAGTCATGGTGGTCAACTACATCCAGGAGTGGTGCCTCAAGGCCAAGACAAAGTCCGACATGTTTCTCGGGCTGTATGCGGCCGGCGCCAAGTACTTCAAACCCTTGGACACCGCCTATGTCATCGGCACGCGGTGGGAGCGGCCGCATAAGGCCAAGGGCCCACAAATGGGCGCCTCCCTGCCAGGCTCCGGGATCGGAAAGATCATTGGCGACAAAAAGCTACATCGCTGGGTCATCTACGTGGTCAGTGAGAATACCGGCTATGACCGTCACGGATTTGACGAGATATACAAGTTCACCGATCCGATTACGTGCCGAACGCTTGGTATCATCCTGAAGAACTACTACGACAAGCAGTTTGGCAAGAATGGAACCAACGTCAAGGACTCGGTTGTCGACGCCGTGGGACAAGCCGTTGGTGCTCTGGCAAAAGCCTTCTAGGGCAGACGCCGGCGATCATGCGTCGTGGCTCATCGAAACGCGCCGTTATCGTGAAGTTCTTCGAGGAACCGCTGATCGCTTGTGCTGAGCTTGTCCAACGGGACTTCGAGAATCTGGCCGTCCTCTTTTCGCAGCCGAACGTTGCGGCCGTCGAAGTTGACGAGTTCGGCGACGATCGCGTGCTGTCCGCTGACATCTCGCCAGGTCCGCTTGACTGCCGCGGGGCGCGGCTCCGGTTCGACGGGCTCGTCCGCGGGCTCCGGCTCGCTCGGCTCCGCGCCGGGCTGGGCCACCGCCGGCTCGGCGGGTTTGAGTGCCCGGACCGTGCCGTCGCCCTTGAGCGATAGCGTTTCCAGGGATTCCCATTCCCCCTGGAAGACCAGGAGAGCTTCTTGCCCGTCGCGAAGTGATCGCCCCTCGGCCAGATCCTTGAACCGCTTCACTGCGTCCTGGTCTTTTAGCTTCGCCATCCACGGGGCGTATTCGTAGACTACCCGATCTCGCTCGCGGCCAACGGTGGCCGCGTCGATCCAGGCGAAAAGTTCTCCATGGGTGGCGCCCGAAGCGTCGACCAGCGTGAACCGAGCGAGGTCTTTCTTGGCCGTCGCTTGCGAGTACCGTATGGTAACCCAAAGGAAGCCTTCCGGCGAAAGTTGTACTTTGAGCTTGGCGGGGCCAAGGCTGGCAATGTTGCCGGGCTTCTTTTCGCTAAAGGGCGTGGAGATATTCGACGGGGCAATCGGCGAGAGGTAATAGTCGGTGATCTGCCACGGGCCGGAAACCCTTTGCGGAATCCCCCCTTCAACGCCTCTCCCCGGTGGTTTGCCGTCGATCTCGGCTGGCGGTGCCGGACGCTGTGGAGGCCGCCCCCGTTGGGCGTGGAGGAGGTTCGCCAGCAGCAGAACCACGACGAGCGAACCGGCGATGACCAAGTGGTTACTTCTCATTGATTTTTCCCTTTCCCAATACGGCGATCACTCCAGACCTTGCTCCCGTGCTCTGCATGGGAACCAAATTCCAGTTTATCACATCTCTCGCCCCTGCTCCATATTCAGACACCTCCCGGGCGCTGACGACGACTCGGCCGAGGCTACGACGCAAGTCTGTTCCCGCCCTGGCTTGTCCTGTACAGTGCGGTATATACTGTGGTCATCTCCGGAATGAAAGTGGCCTTGCGAGTCGCGTAAACAGTTGAGGAGTCAACGAACAATGCGAGAGCTTTTCCTGTGGTGCTTGCCGCTCCTGGCGCCCGCCCTCTGGTCCGTGGAGGCTGTCGCGGCCCGGCCGGCCGATGTGTTCGGCGATCACATGGTTTTGCAGCGAGACAAGCCGGCGCCTGTCTGGGGAACGGCCGAACCGGGCGAGACGGTGACCGTCAGCTTCGCCGGGCAGAAAAAGACCGCCACCGCCGGCACCGACGGCAAGTGGCAAGTCGTACTCGATCCGCTGGAGGTAAACGCCAAGCCGCAAACACTGACGGTGGCCGGAAAGCGGACGGAAACGATCGAGGATGTGCTGGTCGGCGACGTGTGGATATTCTCCGGGCAGTCGAACATGGGCCGCAACGTCGGCCGCCACCCCACACCGGACGGGATGAAATGGGACCACCCTCTGATTCGCTACTGGGGCGCGGGCAAGGACGAGCCGTACCCCGTCGAGAAGTTCGAGGCGGGCCCCGAGGCCTGGTCGGTCTGCCAGGACGAGGAAACGACCAAGGGCTGCTGTGCCGTGGGCTTCTATTTCGCCCGCCATATCCAGCAGCAAGGGATCGACGTCCCCCAGGGCATCTTGTGGCAGGCCTGGGCCGGCAGCATCATCCAGGAATGGATCCCGCGCCACGGGTTCCGCCTCGAGCCGGAGCTGCAGGAACTGGCCGACAGGGTCGACGCCTACTACCCCAACACGCCACACGGCCGCGAGGTCTGGAAGGAGCGTCTGGCCGAGATCGAGCGATGGCACGCGGAGGCCGCGAAGGCGATGGCCGATCGCACCCCGTTCCCCTATCCCCAGCCGCTGATGCCCCAGCCGGGCCCGCGCGACCTGTGCGGGTTTTACAATGGGAAAATTCATCCGATCGTGCCCATGGCGATCAAGGGCGTGGTCTGGTATCAGGGGGAGAGCGATTTTCGCAACCGCCTCTGGGACATCGAGATGAAGGTCATGGCCCGGACCTGGCGCGAGTTATTCTCGGTCGTCGGCGACGGCGGCGAGATCCCGTTCTACTGGATGCAACTCCAGCGCAGCGGCGACTATTGCAGCCCGTTGGTTCGTCAGGAGCAGTTGGGCGCGCTGAAGCTCGTGCCCAACAGCGGCGTGGCCGTGCTGCTCGACTTCGACGTGAACGTCCACCCGGCCAACAAGGTCGATGCGGGCATTCGCGCCGCGCTGTGGGCGCTGCACCGCGACTACGGCCGCAAAGACGTCGTGCCCTCCGGCCCTCTGTACAAGTCCCACCGCGTCGAGGGCAACAAGGTGATCGTCGCGTTCGATTACTCCGACGGCGGCCTACGCGTCGGCGAAAAGGAGATGCTCAACTCGGCTGTGCTAACCGACGGCAAGGAAGTGCCCAACGTCGAAGTGGCCGGCGAAGACCGACGCTGGCAGAAGGCCGTCGCCCGGATCGAGGGCGACAAGCTGGTCGCCTGGTCGGACAAGGTGGACCAGCCGATGCACGTGCGTTACTGCTACACCAACATCCCGCCCCCGCCGTTTTTGTACAACGGCGTCGGGCTGCCCGCCGCGATGTTTACGACCCTCGGTGATTGATCCGTTGCTTGTATGTCACGCTGTTTAGGAGTTAACGATATGCACTCGCTAGTACTCTGTCGCGGTTTGTTTAATGGGTGCCACTGGCGTCTCGCCAGTGCTTTTTCGGCCGTTGCTTGCACCTGGAATCGCCCAAGACACACTGTGCGAGTTGATCGTCTTGAAGCGAGGCCGTACCCTGCGGCTCATCGAGAGACAGGGTCACCCCATCTCAGATCCCCGGCCGTGGAGTTGATCGCCGATTCGGCTTGTTTGGGCTGGGCAAAATGCAAGCGACGAATCCAGGAAGCACTGGCAAGATGCCAGTGGCACCCAACCGGTCACTTCATTCGTGGTGCCTGTGTCGCGCTACTGTTGATTCTCTTCGCAACCGGTGTCGCGGGCGCGGTTGAACCGGCGCTCGTCTTCAGCGATCAGATGGTGTTGCAGCGCGAAATGTCCGTGCCCGTTTGGGGCCGGGCTGAACCGGGCGAGCAAATAACGGTCACTTTTGCCGGGCAGAGCAAACGGGCAACAGCCGACACCCTGGGCTTGTGGCAAGTTCAACTGGATGCGATGCCCGCCAGTACACAGCCGCGGACCATGACCCTCCAGGGCCAGGGCGACGCCGTCATGCTCCAGGGCGTGTTGGTCGGCGACGTGTGGCTGTTTGCCGGCGACATCGTCGGTCTGGGGTATTATCAGGGGCGTTTCGAGAAACGCAGCCGGATGGGCGTCTACTACGACATCAACCCCTTCATCAAGCAGGACCTGTCCGCCGACCGCCTACCGATCATTCGAACCTTTGAGGCGGCGACGCGAGGCCGGGATCGCCACGCTCCGCACCCACAATACCGGTTCGACACCGAGGGCAACGCGAAATGGGCCGCTTACGATCCGGCCCATTGGGGCGGGTTCCACGCCATCCCCTACTTCTTCGGTCGCGAGTACTTTCGTCGTCTCAACGTACCGGTCGGTGTGGTCGAGATCGGACTGGACGACCTGGCATCGATGACCCCGCCCGAGGGTTTCGAGGCCACCGCCGTCACGCACGACATCGCCAAGATCGTCCGCACCTGGGACCCTGCATCACCCACGGGTCGCACCGCGCATCTGCAAACTCTCGGCGCTCTGGAGCAGTGGCTCACGTCGACGCGTCGTTCGCTCGATGTCGGCAGCACGAACCCGGATGATTTCTCGCAGGTCCCACGCATGCCCGGTCCTCCAGCAGGCGTCATGGCCCCAACCACTTACTTCAACAGTACGGTCCACCCGATCGCTCCGTTTGCCGTGCGTGGGCTGATTCTCAAAACGCTCCAGCAAAACCAGTACGACCCGCGGTACACGGAGAAGGCCGAGGCGCTGATCCGAGGGCTTCGGATCGCGATGAACTCGCCGGACGCGCCCGCCGCGCTTTTTCAGTTCCGCCCGCCCATGTATTGGGAAGAGGGCGAAGTGGAAGACCAGTCGGTCTGGATGCGGTTCCGGCAAGTACAGCAGGGCGTGTCGAAAGTGCCCGGCACAAGTGTGCTGCCCGCGCACGATTACGTCCGCGATCCCCGCGACCCGAACAATTGGGCCGAGCGTGCCTCGCGTTGGGCGATCGCCGTGGTCGAAAACCAGCCGATCCGCACCGGCCCGATGTACGATGCACACGAGGTGGACGACCGCGAGGTGACCGTTCGCTTCACGCAGGTAGGCGGTGGTCTGATCGTCGGCGACAAGCAACTGGGCAAACCCGTCAAACCGGCCGTCAACACACCGCTGGGCGGTTTCGAGTTAGCCGGCGCCGATGGCCGATGGCATCCCGCGGCAGCGAAAATCGACGGCCAAAGCGCGATCGTCACCAGCGGCGACGTCGCCAACCCCGTCGCCGTGCGTTACGCTTGGGAGCCTCGCCCGACGCAAGCCAATCTATACAACCAGGCCGGCTTCGCGGCCTTACCGTTTGAAACAAGTCGATGAGTTGAGTCGAAGAAGATAACACCGAAAACAGAAGGACCATGCGATGAAAACGCTGAGTTGTACCCTGTTGGCGTGTGCCGTGCTCGCGTCGGCTGGCACCGCCCAAGCCGAGCTTCGTCTGGCCAATATCTTCAACGACCACATGGTCCTTCAGCAAGAGAAGCCGTTGACGGTTTGGGGCTGGGCCGAGCCCGGCGACGAGGTGACCGTCACACTGACCGAATCGACGCAGCAAGCCGTCGATGCCGTGGGCGAGGCGGCGCTCACTCGCGAACAACCGGCGGCGGGAACCGACCAACCGCCCAAGCCGACGGTCCGCATCGAGTACGTTCAGCAGAACGCGCCCGACTTTGCCACGGTGACGCTGAAAACAACAGCCGGCGCGGACGGTCGCTGGACCGTGCGGATCGAGCCGCTGACGGCCAGTTTCCGCCCCAAGTTTCTCTGCGTGGCAAGCGGCGGCGAGAAGGTCGCCCTGGTCGATGTGCTGGTGGGCGAAGTCTGGGTCACCGCCGGTCAGAGCAACATGGCATATCCGGGCGACAAAACCGGCTGGCTCGACAAAGAGGGCCTGCTGCCGCCGGGCGTCCGCTATGCACATACCGGCCGCAACTCCAGCTACAAGCCACTGGACAATCTGCCCGAGCGGGCCGCGTGGCTGCCATGCACCGAAAAGAACGTCGCCGGGCTGTCGACCATCCCCTACCTCTTCGGAAAATATCTGCACGGCAAGCTCCAGGTGCCGGTGGGAGTGATCAACGCATCCTCCGGCGGCGCGTTCGGCAACTACTGGTGTTCGCTTGAAGAAATGCACGCGATCGACTTCTGGTCGGTGAAGGAAATGATGGCCGCCCACGACGAGTCGATCGCCGCATGGGAAGGCGAGGCCTCGCGAAAGAAACTCCTGGAGGCATACGAGAAGGAATACGCCACCGGGCGTGTCGAGTGGGAGAAGGCCGTCGCCGTGGCCGAGGCCGAAGGAAAACGACCGCCGGCGGAGCCTCAGCACAAGCCGCCGAAGGGGCCCCGGTGCGCGAACCTGATTTCGTACCTCTACAACGGTCGCATTGCCCCGATCGGGCCGTTGGCGGTCCGCGGCGCTTTGTACCTACAGGGCGAGCAACAGGTGCTGGCCTGGTGTGTCACGCGGTACGAACACATCTTCCCGCGTATCATTTCCTCCTTCCGCACGGCCTTCGGCGACGAGCAGATGCCGTTTGGTATCATCACCTTGCAGGGGCCGGGACACAACAAGATGCCGATCTCGGAAATCGGCGCGTCCAACCGACACGCGGTCGTCCGCGAGATGCATTACAAGACCCATCTGGCCACGCCGAAAACGGGCTTCATCTGTGCCCACGACGTCGGCCGCGGTCTGCACCCGAGTTGGAAACGCCCGCTGGCCGAACGGGCCGTCCACTGGGCCCTGCGCGACGTGTACCGGACGATTCCCGACAAGTCCTACTCGGTCGACAAGATCGAGTACGCCGCCGGCCGGGCGTTTGTCTATATCGTCCAGCGCGGCGAGCGCCGCACGCGAACCAAAGACGGTGAGCAGATCGAGGAAGTGAAGAACCCCGCCCGACTTGCCACCTGGTCCGGCAACGATTCGCAATACCTGGGCGGGTTCCTCATCGCCGGCGCCGATGAGCGCTGGTATCCGGCCAAGGTGCTGCCTCACGGCGAGAAGAAGGCCCTGGAGGTCTGGAGCGATCTGGTCGACGAGCCGATCGCCGTGCGTTACGGTTGGGCCGGCTATCCGGTGGCGAACATCGGCCCCTGGGAAAACCCCCTGCCGCCGTTCCGCACCGACGACTGGCCCGTGCTGGAGAGTTTCAATATCAAGCCGGAACTTCAGCAGCAGTGCCGGACCGATTGGTACAAGGTGCTCGACGACCGATACGCCGACATGCTCGATCGGACCATCCGCCAGGGCCGCTTCGACGCCGCCCGAAGCGAGATGCTACTCCACGGCGACCCGGCCGCGATCCTCCGGCGCAAGGCCGACCGGATCGACGGTATTCTGGACGAAGCCACGGCCGATTTCTACGCCAATGACAACCTCCGGGCACTCGACTTCACCGACTGGACCATCCGCCGCTGCAACGAGTCGCGCCTCGGCCGAGCCGCCGGCGTACCCGACGGCATGGCCGAGTTGCTCAAAGACGAGCGTTTGCAACAGAAGCTCGATAATCTTCGCCAGGCGGTGGAGGAATATCGGAAGGCGGTTGAGCAGGTCGAGAAGAAGTAGTTGGGGTTGTTACTCTCACTCGATCACGCGAAGGTCCGCGCTGAGGTGGACAACCTGTCCGGGACGCGTGGGTAGTTTAACGACGTGGGACGCGCAGCGGACGGTGCCGGCGTTGCCTCGTAGCGACTTGATCCTCGCACCGCGGAGCTTCCCGCCGGCCCACTCGATGTCGATCTCGAATCCGCCCCGGGCGCGCAGACCGGTGACTTTACCTTCGGCCCACGCCTTGGGCAGCGCCGGCAGTAGTTCGATCCGGCCGGCGTGCGATTGCAGGAGCATTTCGGCGATGCCGGCCGTGGCGCCGAAGTTGCCGTCGATCTGAAACGGCGGGTGCGCACTGAACAGGTTGGCGTAGACGCCGCCACCCCGATGCGGCGTCTTCGGCGAACCGGTCAGCGTGAGGAAGTTGTTGATCAACTCCAGCGCATGATCGCCGTCGCGCAGACGGGCCCAGAAGTTGATCTTCCAGGCCATCGACCAACTGGTGCCGCCGTCACCGCGAAAGACGAGCGACGCGCGCGCGGCGTCGAACAGTTTCGGCACCGCCGGCGTGATCTCCTCGCCCGGGTGCAGGCCCCACAGGTGCGAGACGTGCCGGTGCTTGTTCTCGGGATTGTCTTTGTCCTCGAGCCACTCCTGCAACTGGCCGTGACGGCCGATCTGGTTCGGCGCGATCCGATCGTGCATGGCGGACCATTGCTGCTGTAGATCGGAGTCCACGCCCAGAATCTTCGCCGCCAGAGCGGTCGAGCGGAACAGGTGGCGGAGGATCTGGTGGTCCATGGTCGGACCCATCACCAGTCCGCCGTTTTCCGGCGAATTGCTAGGGCCGCTAATCAGCCACTTCCGCGGATGACGCGGATCCTCGATCAACCAGGCGGCGTAGAACGTGCAGGCGCCTTTCATCAGCGGATAGGCCCGGCTGCGGAGAAACTCGCGGTCGCCGGTGTACAGGTAATGCCACCAGAGATGCTGGCAGACCCAGGCTCCCCCGGTGGGCCAGTATCCGTAGGGGATGCTGTTGATTGCCGCGGCACCGCGCCAGCCGTCCGTGTTGTGGTGCAAGACCCAACCGGGCATGTCGTAGTGCGCGCGGGCAATCTTCTTGCCGGTGACGGCAACCTGCTCGATCATCTCCAGAAACGGTTCGTGGCACTCGCTCAGGTTGGTCAATTCCGCCGGCCAGTAGTTCATCTCGGCGTTGATGTTCGTGGTGTACTTGCTCTCCCACGGCGGACTCAGCTTGTCGTTCCAGAGGCCCTGAAGATTGGCCGGCTGGCTGCCCGGCCGACTGGAGGCGATCAACAGGTATCGGCCGTACTGAAACATCAGCGCCGCGAGTTGCGGATCGTGCTGGCGGGCGTTGCGAAGCACGCGATCGTCCGTCGGAAAGCCCATCGTCGCGGTCTGGCCAAGGTCCAGCGTACAGCGCCGGAAGAGCGATCGATGATCGGCCCGATGGGTCTCGCGGAGTTGGTTGTAGTCCTTGCCGTCGAGGTGTTGCATCCGCGTCGCGCAACGGGCTTCCGCGTCGGCGCTGATGTCGTCGTAGTTCTTGTACGACGTGGCGGTGACCAGCAGCAGCGTCACGGCATCGGCCCCGGCAACCTCCAGCCCCTCGCCGCTCGGCCGGACGCGACCGCCGTCGGCCAGCACCTTCAAGCGCGCGGCGAGCGAGACCTTTCCGGGAATGAGCCGGCCGATGCGGCGGAAGTCGTAATCCGCCACGCGGCCGGTGAGCCCCAGCGCGGTGTCGCCGAGGCGCCGGATCTCGATCTCGGCATGGGGGCTGCTGAGCGTCGTCTTGAAGGTCACTTGGCCCGGCCTGTCGGCAGAAAGCCGCACCACGATCACGCGGTCGGGATACGACGCGAAGGCCTCGCGCCGATAGGTCACACCATCGGCCTTGTAGGTCACCGTTGCCGTGGCTCCATCGAGATCGAGTTGGCGGCGATAGTCGCTGACCTCGTCATGACCGGGCATCTCGATGTGCAGATCGCCGAACGGCTGGTAGGGCATCTGCCGGAGCGGCTCACTAAGCAGATCGCGGGTCAGCACGTTGGCCTCCCCCGGCGATCCTTCAAGCAGCAAGCGTCGCACCCGATCGAGTTTCTCCGACGTCGCCTCGGGGTTGACGTAATTCATCGGCTCGCCGGCCCAGACGGTGTCCTCGTTGAACTGTAGGTGTTCTCCGGCCGGGTCGCCAAAGACCATCGCCCCCATGTGGCCGTTGCCGATGGGCAAGGCGTCGGTCCACTGCGCTGCCGGTCGGTCATACGTCAGCTTCCACTGGTCCCAGGGCCCGGCCATCGCCGCGGTGCAGCACAACAGGAGAGCCGTCGTGTGACTGCCGAATCGAACGAGATATGTCATCTTCAGAGTCTTTCGGTTGTGGGGGTATCCCAATGCTTTCCGTCCTGACCGAATCCCGGCCACACACGCTGTCCAAGATACCACGTCCGCAAATCACGCTCCATAACACCCCCCGCCCAGTTGGACGGAGCCACTTGCTCTCCTTCCCCGCCGGCACAAGGCCGGTGCGATGGCGGCCGCTTAGGATCGTGCAAGAAATTGGTGTCGGGTCTGTTTCGGGTGCCTGGCGGTCGAGCGCAGC